>JBEQCC010000238.1:0-5197 GCA_041639455.1 Pelosinus sp.
ACCTTTAGATCCGATGACAGGACAGATTGTTTATGGTGGAATTGAATCACAAACCTATCAGGTACTAAACAATCTTAAGGCAATTCTAGAAAAAGAGGGACTGCTCTTTGAACATGTAGTAAAAACGAGTGTATTTTTAAAAGATATGGAAGATTTTGCTGCCATGAATAAAGTTTACGCAGAGTATTTTAAAACGGAAGCACCAGCTCGAGCATGTGTGCAAGTTGGCAGACTGCCTCGCGATGTAAGTGTGGAAATTGAAGTAATTGCCGTCTACGAAAAGTAAAAAATACAGTCTCAAACCTTTCGGTTTTGAGGCTGTATTTTTTAAAAGTTATATATTTAATAGATTGACAAATGATCTAAATGTTATACTATAAACGATAATTATTTTTTCCCTTTTTGTTTTTTGGGTTCCGGAGATTGTGACTTTTGTTTTAAACCGCACCACACAAAAAAGATACTACCGATAATGATTATGACAAGGCTAGTTAACTGAGCGGATTTTAAGCCTAGAAGCAGTGTACCATAGTCACCCCGCAAAAATTCCAAGAAGAAACGAGCAATAGAGTATAAAATGGCATAGAGAATAAACACCTGACCTTTAGCATGGTTGGTAGTGCGAAAGAGTAGTAACAGAACAAAAATGATGATGTCAATTTGTCCTTCCCAAATTTCAGCAGGCCAAAGAGGTTTATCTCCATACACTTGATAAGCCAAGGTTGTTGCAGGATAGATAATACCAAAAGGACCACCTGTAGGAGCCCCAAAAGCATCACCGTTTAATAAATTTGCCATGCGCCCAATGGATTGCCCCATGATAATTGCTGGAGCTACAATATCAGCAAAGGCCCAGGTATCAATGTTATGACGTTTCGTATAAATATATCCAGCAAGGAAACCGAAAAGGATGCCTCCTTGTATCGCCATTCCACCTTGCCAAACGAAAGGAATTTCTAATAGATGATACTGGTAATAATCCCAATCAAAGAAAAAGACATCCCATAAGCGGGCACCCACAATTCCAGATAAGCCGCCATAAATTCCTATATCCACAACATGTTCATGCCAGCGGCCATCTTGCTTTGCTAAAAAATATGCTGTGCCTGTTGCAAGAATAATGCTTAAGCTAAGTATTAAGCCGTAGGCCCGAATTGGGAAGTCGCCGATAAAAAAAAGATATTGGTACATAAAGTCCTCCTAGTGTGGTTTTATTTTGTACGTTCAGCTTGTGTCTATAGTATAACAAAATTTGATGATTAAACAAATCATAAGATAATATTAATGAGATGAGGCGGATGCGATGAGAAAAAAACTGTTTATTACGTTGCTGGTACTTTTAGCCTTTGCAGGAGTTTGGTATGTTGGGTTCTTCGAGAAAGAGTCAACACCACAACCACAGCCACCAGATGAAACAATAGATGTAAAAGTGGGGAAGAATTCACCATCTTTTACTCTTGATAGCTTGGCAGGCAATCAAGTTACTGTTGGGAAAACCGGTAGGATTACTGTCATTAATTTCTGGGCTACCTGGTGTCCGCCTTGTTTAGAAGAAATGCCTGAATTAGAGAAGTTTGCTAAGAAAAATCAACAAAAGGTACAATTTTATGCTGTCAACTTGCAGGAATCTCAAGAAAATGTAAGGGGTTTTATGAATAAGTATAATTATACCATGCCCGTTCTATTAGATAAAGATGGCATGGTTGCTAAACAATTTCAAATTACTGCAATCCCTACTACGATTATAGTGGATAAAAACGGTCTTATAAAGCATCGGCAATCTGGGGCGATGACCATGAATAAGCTAGATGGCATCATAAACAGTTTGTAGGGGATGACATGGATTATAATGAAGTTACTTTAGTAACAGCTTTTATTGCTGGTACTATTTCTTTCTTTTCTCCTTGCATACTTCCTTTGCTGCCTACGTATATGGCATTTCTGACAGGAGCAGAATCTGAAAAATTACAAGATGATAATCTTGTTATAACATGGCCATTTTTGCTGTGCGTAAGTTGTTTTCTAAGCGGAATTAGCCTAGTATTTATAATGATGGGAGCTACGGCGTCTTATTTTGGACAGCTTTTTCTGGATTACCAAGATGTGATTCGCCGGATCGGTGCAGTCTTCATGGTGATTATGGGAATTCATTTATTAGGAATAGTAAAGTTAAAATGGTTAGAACGGGAATATCGCCCGTTATTACAACATACCTTCCAGGGGCCGATTGGCGCATTTATTTTGGGGGTAGCTTTTACGACAGGCTGGACTCCCTGCACAGGTCCAATTCTAGCTTCTATTTTGGTATATGCAAGTACCACTATCACTCTTAGTCAGGGGACCTTCTTGCTGCTTGTCTATTCATTAGGTTTTTCAGTACCTTTTATATTGATGGCTTTGTTCTTTAAAAATTACTTTTTCCGGATCAAAATCGTTATGAGATGGCTGCCGTATTTACAAAGCCTATCAGGAGTAATGCTCATAATCATCGGTATAATGCTTTATTTCAATCTAATTCAAAGGGTACTGGGCATTTTTTTAGGATTTGAAGGACTTTAATCGTAAAAACTAAGCACTAGAGCATTTATCTTATGCGGAAGGAATTTTTACAAGAAGGTAGAAAAAGATACACTATAGATAACGCGGGATTGAACAAAGGAAACGGAGTTATTATTCTAGGAGGTGGTTTGGTGAAAAATAGTATTTTAATCGTTGATGATTTGACTTTCAATCGAAAGCAAATTAAAGCAGTATTAAAAGATATGCAGCAGATTGAATTCTATGATGCGGAAGATGGATTTCAAGCTATTAAAGAAGTTGAAGATAATGACATTGATTTGATCATATTAGATTTAATGATGCCAGGAAAAGATGGATTTGATGTACTTAGAGAATTAAAAGCAGATGATAAATATAAAGAAATTCCAGTTATTGTATATTCAGGGATGGATAATATAGATAGCGTAAATCAAGCATTAGAATTAGGTGCTTATGATTATTTTTCCAAGCCCCTAACATTGGAGCAAATACAATTTATCGTTCCGGTAAAAGTTAAAAATGCATTGGACAGTTATGTTCAACGCAAAGCGTTACTGCGTATGCATGAAAAGATGAAGTTAGAATTAATGCTGGCAAATGTTTTGCAGCAAACATTAATAGCAACCTCAAAAAAAGGACTACTGGCTGATATGTATGGTAAGTATCTTTCTTGTGATGAAATTGGTGGAAACTTTTATGAGTGTGTACAATCTGAAGAAAGTATCTGGTTCATTATGGCTGATGTATCGAGCCATGGGGTAGCGGCAGCTATGATTGCCTCGATGATTAAAGTGGATTTTACTAATTCGATTAAGTACTTGTCTTGTCCTGCAGAAGTTTTACGTCATATGAATGATACTTTTTATTCTATGATGCAAGGGGATTATTCTTTCACTGCTGTTGTGGGGAAAATGCAAGGCAATGTTCTTGCATTCGCTAATGCTGGTCATAGTCATCCTATGGTTTATACACATGAAACAAATCACGTACATGTACTCTATTCAAAGGATAAGCCTGTTGGTCTTGTGGAGAAGGCAGAATATAATTCCCATAAGATTAAAATTAGTACAGAAGATATTATTTTTCTTTATACAGATGGATTATTTAATACCCGGGAACAATATGATATGGAAATGAATTATCAGGACTTAAGTGGTTGTTTTATGAACTATAAGCATATCATTCAAGAGAATCCGGAAGCGTTTTTTAATGTCGTGTTACGATTATTTGCAGGAATTGCGGATGAAAAAGTAATTGATGATGTTTCCTTGATGTTGATTAAGATTCACTAGCTGTAGATGAGCCCATGGTTGAAGTGATGATAAGATGTGAAATATTGTAAAATAACTTAGCATTTTGTTAAGTTATTTTTATTTATAAAAAAGTTATCGGAAAAAACTGAAAAATACAGCAATAAAAAAGGGATTTACCAAATAATAGCGAATATATTATTTTACTTAGTAAAACATTTAAAAAAGTTTTGTTATTTGATCATCAATAGAGAAATGGGCATACTGATTCACGCCATAGCAGATTGATCAGCAGAGGGTCTCTTAATTAGGAGGGGTTAGTCATAAATATTCTTCAATTTAAGGACAGATTTTACAAAGAATATGGAAGTAGTAGCAATCAGTCAAAGCATTGTTTTTTCTCACCTGGCAGAGTGAACTTAATTGGTGAGCATATTGATTATAATGGCGGTTATGTATTTCCAGCAGCCTTATCGTTAGGGCTTTATGGTGCACTACGTTTTCGTTCAGACAACCTAATTCAGCTGAAATCCACCAATACATCGCTGAAGGTCTCTGTTGACCTAAAAAAGTCCATTGCATTTAATGAAGAAGACCGTTGGGCTAATTATCCTAAAGGCATAATTAAGCAATTACAGGAGGAGGGATATTCGCTAAAAGGGTGTGATATTTTAGTTTCAGGCAACCTTCCTGATGGAGCAGGTCTTTCTTCTTCGGCAGCTCTCCTGGTGCTAATCGCCTTTATGCTACGCTATGCCGGCGGAGAAACCACTATAGATAGGGTTGAATTGGCGAAGTTCTGCCAACAGGTAGAAAATCGATTTATGGGAGTTAATTGTGGAATTATGGATCAATTTTCAGTGGCAATGGGAAAGCAAGATCATGCTATATTACTGGATTGTGATACTTTACAATATAAATATACTCCGTTTGTATTAGGAGAATATAGTCTAGTCATTATGAATACCAATAAGAAACGAGAATTAGCAGATTCGAAATATAATCAACGCCGAAGCGAATGCGAAACAGTTTTAAGGATTATACGAGAGCATCGTCAAGTGGCGAGTCTTTGTCAAGTATCTTTTGAGGATGTAGAAAAATATGTGAAAGATGATGTATTGCAGCGTAGGGCGCGTCATGTTATTTCGGAAAACCGTCGAGTCTTATTAGCCGTTGAGCTTCTGAGTCAAGGAAATATTACAGGTTTTGCGAATCTTATGACTCAATCTCATATATCTTTAAAGACTGATTATGAAGTAACGGGTTTAGAATTAGATACAATGGTTGAATGTGCTCTTAAGAGGACTGGGTGTATTGGTGCACGTATGACAGGAGCTGGATTTGGCGGTTGTGCTATTGCATTGGTTGCAACTGATCAATTAGAACCATTCACAGTGACAGTAAATCAG
>JBEQCC010000239.1:0-5182 GCA_041639455.1 Pelosinus sp.
GGATTTTACACAAGGCAATAGATAAAAAATTTAAAAAAGAGTGATAAATCTGCTGGAGCATAGAGGAAAATCAATGAAAAGAAAGAATAATGTCTTTACATTATAATGATTAAAATGTAAAGGGGCTGTTACAGTCATGGTAAAATGGGAAGACAAATATAGTCTGGGAGTAGAATCTATTGATGAACAGCATAAGGAACTATTTCAAATAGCAAATCGAATTTATGAGCTTTTGAAAAATGAAATGATCTTGGATAAATATGATCATATTATGGAAATCATTGATGAGTTAAAAAACTATACAGTAGATCACTTTAAAGGTGAAGAAGAGTATATGAAAAGTATTGGCTATAAAAAGTTTCTTTCCCATAAGGTTGCACACACTGATTTTTTAGATAAAATGGAAAATATCGACGTTAATAAAATTGATAATGGGCATAATGAATATTTACTAAGCATTTTAGATTTTGTATGCCTTTGGCTTGTGGAACACATTTTGAAAGAGGACAAACTAATTGTGGCCTAATCATTTTTTTTATAAAAAGTATTCCTAGGAGAACAATGCTCTCCTAGGAATTTTTTGCGAAAAAATTTTTAGGTATTTTAAAAGGGTGCAGTGCTTTCTACAGTGTAAGGATATAATTAGTTTTGGATGATGAAATGTCGTTGCAAGCATAGCGAAGCAATTCCCTGCTTGTTGAGAGATTGCTTTACTCTATTTGCAATGACAAACGAATAAGAAGTGCTATGCTGCACGTTATTTTACAATTGTAATTGTACCGGCTTTCCTTGGCGCAGGCTTAGGAATACTTCTTCCCGGGAAGCCTAAGGCGGCAGCGCCATAGATCCTATGCTCAGGAGGAACTCCTAATTCAGTTAAATGGTCTCTTATTTCGGGTAAATCAGAAATTAGTACTAATAAATGTATCCAGCAAGAACCAATACCCAAAGAGTGTGCTGCTAAAAATATATTTTGCAAAGCTGCTGTGCAATCAGATTGAGGGGCGGCAGAAGCTGAGTCTATGGAGTTAGAAGCGATAACAAGGGTAGGAGCATGATAGAAAAAATTAAAATTCGGTGCCTCTGCTACCTTCTTTAAAAAATCCATATAAGGCATGCTGGGATCTTCGTCAGGATGCTTTACCAGTACTTTTTGCACAAGGGAGTTGAATTGTGCTAATTTTTCTTTACTATGTATTGCAGTAAAATGCCAAGATTGTGCATTCATACCCGTAGGAGCAAAGGTTGCCGCCTCTAAAATTACGTTTAAATCAGATTCGGGGATTTGCTCCTCCTTAAAGACTCTGATGCTTCTTCTGGTTAAGATGTTGTTAATGATTTCATTCATTCAGCATTCCTCCTTAAAATAGAGTAGTAGTCTCTCGAAAAAAACAAGTAGATATAAATGAGATTTTCCAAGATGCATACACACCAGTATGATCGCTGCATTTCAATGAATAGGGTAAGCAATTATATGCCATTGATTAACATTATAATAGGGAATTGGTTTTTCGCAAACCCTAAATAATAAGATTGCTGGACTAAAAAGCAATTTGCAGGATTTTTATCTTTTAATGGTAAATACAGGTAATAGGTATCGGACTGTTATGTGTAAATTAGTTCTATAAATGGATTGGGAGGTTTATGAAAATGATGGAAGAACTAGAGTTTGCTCAGGAACTTATTGACTTTATTTATGAAAGTCCAACGGCTTTTCATGCTGTGGATGCAGTAAAAAAGCGACTGCATCATTGTGGTTTTATAGAAGTTCGGGAGGATGAAACGTGGAATCTTAAAAAAGGTGGTAAATATTTTGTAACCAAGAATGATTCTGCAATAGCTGCTTTTGTTCTAGGAATTGGAAATCTAGAGGAGTGGGGCTTTAAAATAATAGGGGCGCACAGCGATTCACCAACGTTTAGAATTAAACCTGCACCAGAGATGACTAGTGAAGGAAGCTATATCAGACTCAATACGGAAGTGTATGGCGGCCCTATACTAAATACCTGGCTGGATCGACCATTAGGGGTAGCGGGACGAATTACGATAAGAAGTGAAAATATTTTATATCCGGCAACTAAGCTTGTAAATATAAAAAGACCGATTCTTATTATTCCGAACCTTGCAATACATATGAACAGAGAAATTAATAAAGGTATAGAACTAAACCCCCAAAGAGACACACTGCCACTTTTGGCTCATGTAAATGAAAGGCTAGAAGCGGGAAATTACCTGCTCAATGAGATTGCAAAAGAGTTAAAGGTAGATGTATCAAGTATTATCGACTTTGATTTATACCTTTATGAATACGAAAAGGGCAGTATCATTGGTCTTGCTAATGAGTTTATATCTTCAGGAAGATTAGATGATTTAGCGATGGTTCATGCAGGTCTGGAGGCACTCTTAAGAGTCCCGGCAGGACAAGCAACAAATGTACTGATTGCCTTTGATAATGAAGAAATAGGCAGTAGAACCAAGCAGGGAGGCGATTCACCATTTCTTTCTACTGTCTTAGAAAGGGTTCTTATTTCTCAGGGAAAAGGACGAGAAGAGTTTTTTCGATCACTGGCAAAATCATTTATGATTTCTGCAGACCTTGCCCATGCTGTACATCCCAATATGGGGGAAAAGTATGACCCTGTAAATAGACCTGTTTTAAATAAAGGGCCCGTGATTAAAATTAGCGCCAAGCAAAGCTACACTACCGATAGTAATTCTGATGCAGTTTACGAAGAAATATGCAAGAAAGCAGGTGTACCTGTACAAAAATTTGTTAATCGCTCTGACTTAGCAGGCGGCTCCACCATCGGTCCTATTTCATCGACTCATTTAGCTATACGTTCTGTAGATATGGGAACGCCTATACTTGCTATGCATTCTGTCAGGGAATTGGGAGGAGTTTTAGATCATACCTATGTAACAGCATCTTTTGAAGAATTTTATAAATTGTAAGAAATCAATAAGAAGGGCGCCGATGCGTTCTTCTTAAAAATTTTTCCTCAAAGCATCAAAAAAAGTGAAATATAGTATCAGATATTCGATTTTTACTGTAAGAAGTTTTTATGCTACCATTAAGGCAAAGTCTAAGTGTTATCTGAACAATACGATGAATACCAGTGCCAGGTGAACGCCAGTTAATTTTCTGTTTTTTAAGAATGTTCTGTAAATATAGCGACAAAAAGAGAGGATCAATTAACTATGCTGCGGTGAGGATTATATTAATTCAATGAAGGATTTTTTTGTATGGAATTGCCGGAATATTCTTTGCAGTAACATGATATTTATATTTAACAAGAAAGGGCTAATGAATTTATAAAAAAGAAAGACTTAACAAGGTATTGGGTGCAATGGCGGAGAGAAATATATCATGAATGATCATTTATGACCCGGCATCCATCTTTTATTTAACTCGCAAATGGATTGAACCGGGAGATTACATTATCGGGCGGATCAAATAATATGTGGGGAGGCGTAATAGCATGAATGGAAATATCAATAGTTCAGGTACTTTTAGTCAGCCACGTTCATTTTATATCATTTTTTTCCTGGAAATCTGGGAGCGCTGGGGTTACAGGCGGCTGGGTAGCTTCGTTAACAGCGGCTTCCCAGGGTGTTACGGATCCATTACAAACCCTGCCTATCTACTCTCATGTATTTTTGCAAATTGGCGGAATAAGTGCTGTGATTGCAGCTCTGATGATGCTTGGCGTACCTGCTTTATGTCGAATGATTCATTATGAGACTAAGGTTCCCAATGCCAATATATCAGCTAATACCTGATATTTCCTGCTGAAAACAGGTATTGCCATAAGAAAAATTGATCTTATGAGCAGGGAAGTTTGCTGCAGGTATTTATTAAATTTTAATTATGAATGGGGGATCAATATGATTATTCTGGCACGAAACCTGATTACAGGTGATGGCGCAACCTTGGTGAAAGATGGAGCGGTTGTTGTGTCCAAGGGGAAAATCCGAGACGTGGGATCGACCCAGGAATTGACGGCTCGTCATCCCAACGAAAGGGTGATTGATTATGGGGACGCCACAATTCTTCCGGGCCTGTTTGATATGCATGTACATTTGGGCTATTATTACAGTCAACCTGATTTTAATACCTATGATGATTTCTTGATTGCTTACTACGCAGCCAAGCAAGCTGAAATTGCCCTTACATTGGGTATAACCACCCTCCGTGATGTTAGCTCGCCTCATAAACTGTGCCAACGGTTGCGATTGGCAGGAGAAAAGGGCTATGTTACCATTCCGCGAATTATTCATACCGATGCCGGTATTTGTATGACTGGCGGCCATGGTCATACAGATGGGATTGAAGAGGTGGACGGAGTTGATAACATACGTTCAGCCATCCGACGACAATATCGGGACGGGGCGGATTGGATCAAGCTGTTGACAAGTCACCGCTCTAATATACCGGAGTTTACACAGGAAGAATTGAATGCGGCAGTAGATGAATGCCATCGTCGCAACATTAAGATTGCCGTTCACGCTGGTACCCAACCGTCTATTGAAATGTGCATCAATGCTGGGTTTGACACAATTGAGCATGGTACATTTATGACGATAGAGCAGGCTGAACAAATGACCAGAAATGGTCAGGCATGGACGCCGACCATCACTGCCTATACGTATCTGTATGAGTTTTGCAAGAAGATCGAAGCAGAAGGTGGAGATCTGTCAAATCCAGTAACCGCTGCTGCTGCTCGTGATTGCGCTTATTTTCGGCCAGCTGCCTGTGCTTACCGGGATAATTTTAAAAAGTTGTACGATACGGGTATCACCGTGATGGCTGGAAGTGATATGGTTCTTTACGGTGCACCGCCACTACCTATTAATCAGGAGTTAGCCTATATGGTTGAATATGGTATTACATCGCTGGAAGCTATTCGTACTGCAACCGTAAATCCTGCCAAAGTACTTGGCTTGGCAGAAATCACTGGTCAGCTGGCCAGAGGGTTAGTTGCAGACATTCTGGTTGTCAAAGGCGATGTGGCTAATGATATTACTGCGCTCAATAACGTCAAATCTGTCTATCTTGGCGGTAAGCTGGTTTATCAAGGCGAAAATTAATATGAAAATTTGGAGGGAGCTATGGAAGAAAAACTACTTGCCTACATGGAGAAAGAAGGGGTGGATGGATTTTTCATTGCAGCCAAAGAAAATG
>JBEQCC010000240.1:0-5182 GCA_041639455.1 Pelosinus sp.
TGCGCCCAGTGAAGATATTTTGTTGTCCATCGGCGTGAGTAGCATAACCGGCTCAGGAAAGTTCCCCCACATAAGATTAAAAGCCTCCACTACCTTAGAATCCACCATATGATAAATCCCCCTTTTTCTGCTACTACTCTTATTGACGAAATACTCTTGCGTTTATTGCATCATTTTTTCAAATCACTTTTAAAACTGCCAGTTACTTGCAATGCTAATAATAAATGCATCAGAAAAAGACAGTATCAGATACTGTCTCTAACAATAAACTTCACGCTGCTTGACGAGTGAAGTAAAATTATCTACAATTATAATCATTTGAAGAAGTGCTTTTTTGCAAGTAAATAAAATCAAAATGATATGAGGAGCAAACAATGACAACATTAAATGCAATCATTATGGAAGTAGGTAAAGATCCTGCTGTCTACAAGCTATCAAAGGCAATTGATAAACAGCTTGAAGAAATGTCCATTATATTAGGAGGAAATTTCATTAGTTCTCGCTTGTTCGAAGTGGGTGAAGGTCTATCCTTACATATTTTTATCAACGATATGGCAATTCCTCTACAACTGACTGCAAATCGTCGTTTCCCTGAACCTGACCAAGATCAAATTATTTTTGGTAATGCTCTTTTTCTCATCATTGATGATGTTAACGGCGATGAAGAAGGTGCATTAGATATTCCCGATCAATATTGTGAGGTTTTCATCAGCAAACTCAAAGAGAGTTTTGCACCTTGCAGTGGTGACGAGAAACCAAATCTGGATGAAGAAATCTTTGTCGAAAACCCAGGAACAAACGAAGAACGACGTTTTAGGTGGGAAGAAGTGCAGGCACCTGGCAAAGAAAATGAGTTAAAATTTATTGGAAAAGGCTCTGTTCGTATTGTTGACGATGGTACTTGTGATATTCTAGAAATTCACGGACGTTACTTCAAACAAAAATATCTCAAAGAAAGCAATCAAAATTTACAATAGAATGTACAAAAGAACTTCTGCCAAAAAAGAAATTTGGCAGAAGTTCTTTCATTTTTAGAAACATCTCTTGTCCTATTTCTTAATGTAAATCTTTTTTTAGCAGTCCCTGGATCGCTTTTGCCAATTCCTGTACAACTTCCGGTGGCGGCTGTTCTTTGGGATACTTCTTACCATCTACAATCCAGCCATCTTTTGTCGCATGAAATTCTTGTTTTTTCTTATTCGCTGCCATTAAAAGCACTCCTCCTTCCACTAATACACAGCCTCAAGGTGACGATTCTACCGTCTCCTCCCTCTTGAAGGGACGTTTAGTTGGATCGCGCTTTATTTTGCCACAATCTTTTTCATTACATCATCCGTTATATCCTGTTCGCCATAGACTGCAGCTCCTGTGTCTATTACAATCGTTAAACCTTTCGACTTCGCCACGGCTTTAACAGCATCGTTTACTTTATTTTGAATAGCTTCTAAAAGATTCTGCTGCTTAATTTTAAGTCCTCGCTGTAGCTGCTCATAGTATGATTGTTTCTCTTGATCGTTCATAGTAACTGATTTGGTGTCAAAGCTGATTTTGGCTTGCTCAACAGCATTCTTCATTTCTGCTTGGGCTTTTGCTGAATCAGGATGCTGTTCGACTAGAAGTTGATAGTTTACTATTCCAATTGAAGATGCTGCAGCATAAGTAGTGCTGGTATTTGTAATGGTGATTATACTGAAGAGTATGAAGGCTGCTAGAAAAATATTCATAAGTTGCTTGCTGTTCATTTTTATCATCCGGTTATTCCTCTTTTCTCGTTTAATTTTAAAGGGCAATTTAACATTACAACTATCCTATTTAATCATAATATAAAATTCCAAAAAAAGCATCTATCTAAAGATATATATTGGTCGATATTTACATATACTTATCTTTTCCGGTAGCGTTCTATAGGTAAGGCTGCCTAGATACGCCCCCAGCACTTCGCTCGTATCTAGGCAGCCTTATCCATTACGCTTAACTTTCAATACTAGTACTCACGAATGATTGCTTTACCACTTTCCATCTGAGCTACTCGGTCCATAACATGCGAACTTCAACACGCCGATTTTCACTGGCCATTTTATCCACATTATTTTTCAATCGGGTTTCTCCATAGCCAGCAATGCCAATTCGATTTACGTACCCCTCTCCCATGGATTGAAGCAAATATCCCCGTACATTTGAGGCTCTTAGTGCTGAAAGTTGTATATTATTTTCAAAATAACCACCTTTATTGACCGTTGCGGTAACAACAGTAGGATCAGTATGACCTTCAATAAGAATTTGCATTTGAGGATTCTTATCCATATTCGCGACTAATACACTAGCAACTTCTTTAATTACAGGAATCGATTTATCATTTAGCAGCGCACTCCCTTGATCAAAGGTAATGTCCGTAAATTCCAACATCCCACTTTCCATATCTAATTTTACTAATCCGTCAACTTCATAATCATAGAGTGCATTTTGTAATTGAACAATTGCTTCTCTCTTTTGAGCTTCTTGGGTAAAACGCGGTACAATAACCGCCATAACAAATAGTAAGAGCAATACCAATACAATACTTGATAATAAATCAGCGATGGGTATCCAGGGATTCTTTTCAACTCTCATCTTTTACTACCACAAAATCAGCTTTTTTATTGCTTGCTGTATCTAGCCGATTTTCCTCAATAGAGATCAAATTATTAGACCACCGTAACTTGGGACTTGCTTCTAAGCTATGGCTTCCATTAACATGTATGGCCGGTAACTTTGCCTCTATTACCGCTAATTTTTCCAAAACAGCCGCAATACCTTTTATTTCCCTTTCTAATTTACCAATTGCCTCATGTATCGCGTAATTAGTACTGCTAAAATGGTTCGTGTAGTCATCTAATTTTGTTAATTGCCGACCTACTCTCAGAAAAGAATGATTAATATTTTGATCTAGTCCATCTATCGCCCCAGTAAACTTATCAATACCAGTATTTACGCCATCCAAGCATCTCCTAATATCCTCATTCACTTTCCCCAATGCAATCTTGATATCGATTCCCGTCTCAGCTTGCATCTTGTTTAAACTTTCTACCGTACTATTTATCGTATGATTTAAATTGGAGTCCACATGATCCAGCATTCTATTGATTTGAATCGTATTTCCTTGCAATGCGTCTTTAATGATACGGATACTGTCTTGTTGTACCTCCATGGATTGTTCATTGACAATGGTTGTTTGGTTTGCGATTTTAACCATGCCAGATAACATCTGATTATTCATTTTATTTATGTTTTCGATAAGAATGTTTCTTGTTTCTACCATCAGATTGTCTACCTGCTTATACATGGCTGCCAACTGATTTTCAGCGGCGCTTTCCATATCATTCAATCGAATCTGCAACAATTTTCCAGCCTGCTGATGTGTAGTGAGAGTTGCTTCATTTATTACACTAATTTTTTCTAATTGCTCTTTGAAAACACTCTCAAGGCGTTCCTCAATGATATTCAAACTTTCTGCTGTCGTCAAATTAAAGGTATTCACAACATGCTTAAGCGAATCTGTTGCTTGGATAAGACCAAGCGCACTCTTGGCAAAACTACTTGAACTTTGTTCTAATGATCCAACTGAATGATTAAAATGCTGTATTTCATTTAATTGTGCCTCTAAGAGTAAACTTTGCTTTTCCAATAAATCTTCAATTCCTGTCTTTTTATTAGCATATAACGTTTCCAACGCTCTTTGCTGATACTCTTGTTTCAATGTCACAAAATAGTCGATAGCAAATTTCTGAAATAGAATGGATAATGTCAAACCCCAAACAGATGTCTGAAACTTAAAGGCGATAATCGCCAAAACACTATTCAATTTTAATAATTCTACTGTACCCACACTGCTTAATATCTCAGATGCTTGTTTTAATGCAATACCCAGCCCTAGGAATGTAGCCAGTATCCCAACACTAACCAAAATATTAGGAATGGACGTTATTTTGTATTCACTAGCCTCGAATTCCTGAAGCTTCATACGTAAAAACACATTCGGGTCGAATTTCTTTGACTGTTTATTATATTCCGTCTCAATAGTCTCTAGATGGGCAATAAATTCCTGCTTCAAAAAACTCAACTTCATAATCCCATAAATAAAGCTCCCTAGTAACACCACTAAAAAGATTAGGGATACGATTGACTCTGGAACGAGTATAAATAGAACAATTTGTTGCAAAAATTCTCCTGATTGCATGAGATCCCCCCTCACTTAATATAAATTAAAATCATCT
The DNA here is from genome assembly GCA_041639455.1 of Pelosinus sp. Lineage (GTDB taxonomy): Bacteria > Bacillota > Negativicutes > DSM-13327 > DSM-13327 > Pelosinus. The sequence goes on from JBEQCC010000240.1 coordinate 4,254, forward strand.
TATCGACTTAAAACCACTTCGTCCCCATCACAAATAAATCATTTCTCCGCTTTCCAACATGGTTCCATGTCAAATACAACGTATGTCAAGCTATTTTGTTTGGCATGAGATCATGAAGCCGCGCGCCAATAGACACTCATCTTCATCATTTAAGAATAACAGCTAGTTTTTTGCCACTTCCGCAGCTATATTTTCATCTCGTAATACATTTTCGCGAATTAATACCACTATTGTAAAATTTATTACTATAGTGAAGTATATTTATAGATTGCAAATTTAATTCCAATTCATATTTTTGTAAATTTTTCACAAAAATTAATTGTTCATCCTTCAAATCTTCGTGTGTTGCAAAAAAATAAAGCCATGATTATAAGCATCGCTCAACCTTCTAAATCCATTTATTTTTTTGCAATTTTTTTAATGTTCATTGCGACTTAGCAAGCTTGCAATATTTAAATAGTCCCACCAAGTTCTCTTATTTGTTGTTTAGCATTTATGTACAATATGAAGCCCTCAAGTGAAAAGTTCAACTAACAAAATAACATGGTATTTTGAACAAAAAAGAAGCTGGCCTCCATACCAACTTCACTCTTAGCAATAACGTATGCAATGTTTACTGTGGAGGAATAAACCTCCCATTCACTTTAAATCTTAACTTATGTAGAGAAAGCCACTATTTACTTTTATAGATAAATAGTGGCTTTCTCTACATTCCTGCTGCTATTGGTATGAAGACTATCTCCAGCATAAGCAGGAACAAAAGGAAGATTCAGCTAAAGAGGAGCGACTTTTACTAGAGCATCGTCTGGCCGAAGTGCTTAAGTTACCCAAAAAAATCGAGTAGCCGAGGCATCACTGCCCCAAGCCCTCACAGAACCGGACTTGCCCAATTAAGGCATCCGGCTCTTCACAATATCATTCACATAACA
>JBEQCC010000241.1:0-1064 GCA_041639455.1 Pelosinus sp.
TACCTTACCGTTCACACGATAACCTTGGACAAAGGACAAATAGATTCTACTATTACTAGAAGTTTTTTTAAGATACACAACCAACACCTCCACTTCGCTATATTATATGATATTTCGTTATATTTCGCAACAATAAAATCCAAAAATATTGACACAAAAAATGCCCGAAATATCTGGGCTGCAAAGGTGTTTTTTAGCTATTCGATTGCAAAACTACGGATTGCGCTCTTTATATCAAGTTGCTCCAGACACATTTATTGTAGGACAGAGTGACGGAATCAATAAGCAGGATGAGCAGACGTATTTCGGAGTACGCAGAAATTTTTAAAGAAAACGAATGATATTTGCAGTGATCTTTGATTGACAATAACTGGACTTCATCCTATAATTAAAGCAGATTGATGATGTTGACTAACTAGTCATAGCTTTTGATTGAATTGAGGGGGATTTTTTTACATGTTGAAACAAACTCATTGGAAAAGGCAATTAATGGCAGCACTGACGGGTGGATTTTTGGTGTTACACTCAGTAAGTGCATTCGCAGCACCGATAGAACTATCTTTGGAAGAGAGTATTGCAAGAGCTTTGCAGAACAATCCCGCAATTAAGATAGCAGATGCAAGCAGGCAAGAGGCAGAGTATCAAATCAAAATTGCAAAAGGCGACAAATTACCAAAGTTAACAATGACTCAATCGGATAGCCGTGTTAATAGGGTGACTAATAAGGTCTCTTCTACTTCCAATTCATTTCAGAATGAAGTTGCCTTGAAAATGAATTTATATACAGGCGGTCGGGTAGAAGGAGCCATTGACAAAGCTAAAATTGGCTTAAAAGTTGCTGATCTGGATGTTGAGAAAAGTAAGCAGCAAATTAAGTTAGATGCTACGAATGGCTATTTTACGATTCTGCAAACGAGAAATACAGTAAAGGTAGACCAAGAAGCTGTGGATCAAATGGCAGTTCATTTAAAAAATGTCGAAGCGCAATATAATGTAGGAACCGTAGCAAAATCGGATGTATTACGCTCTCAGGTTGAATTGGCCAACAATCAGCAAGTGTTGAC
>JBEQCC010000241.1:1074-5173 GCA_041639455.1 Pelosinus sp.
AAGCGCAAAATGCTTACGAAATAGCAGTTTCCAATTTGAATAATGTAATGGGGCTGCCACTAGATACCGAAATACAAATCAAAGATGAGCTGGTTTATGAGCCTTATAGCTTATCTTTGGAAGATAGCGTCAAATATGCAATGAATAATCGCCCGGAAGCGATCCAAGCGGATCACAATATAGAGATAGCGAAGCAATCAGTTAAGATCGCAAAGGGTGACAAGCTGCCTACTGTTAGTGCTAGTGCTGCAAAGAATTGGGCAGATGATAATTTTCCAGGAAGTGATAATGCTGGTTGGTCAGTTGGTCTAACTGCTACCTGGACTCCTTTTGACTCTGGTGTAACGAATGCCACGATTAAACAATCCAATTCAGCATTAGAAAGATCATTACAAACAGCCAAACAAACGAAAGATGCAGTTCAATTAGAAGTACGTCAAGCGTATTTAAATATGATAGAAGCGGAAAAGCGTATTAGTACCTCTCAAGTGACAGTTGAACAAGCCGATGAAGATTTCAAAATTGCTCAAGTACGTTCCAGTGCCGGGGTGGGAACAAATACAGATGTAATCGATGCACAAGTAGCCTTAACACAAGCGAAGAATAACTACATTCAAGCAATGTATGATTTCAATACAAGCAAAGCGAACCTAACAAAGGCTATGGGAGTACCTGTAGAAACTGTAAAATAACAGAATGTAAAAAGAGCTGGGAATACCCCAGCTCTTTTTGGTAAGCACCAGAAAATATCGGTCTATTTTCACGTCTTAGCGGCTTAAGGTTTGTAGCCCTCATTAGACCGTTGGAATAAATTACTGTACCATGGATACAATAATTTCAGCTAAAAGATAGAGGAAGCTGGCAGTGCTGTGTAGAAGTATATGCTGTTATGAACGCCTTATGAGGTGGAATCAGGAGGCTGAGAATGAAAGAAAGAGTCATTGCAGTATTGGCAGTATGTATGATCCTTTTAATTGGCAGTGCCTATTGGCTAACTAAAAGCCAAACCGCTATGAGCGGAGCGCAAAATGCGCTGAGCATAGAATTGGCTAATGTATTCGGCGGTTTAGTCACCGTGGGAAACATTGAAGTTACCTCTTATAATCAAGTAGCCATACATAATGTGACTATTTATGATAAACAATCGGAAATTCTAGCTGCTAGTGACAAAATTATTGTTTCCTATAGTCCTTGGAGTATTTTGACTGGATGGAATGTGGTAAAATCCATTTCTGAGCTAAGGGTAGAGGAACCTACTCTTTGGTTGGTGCAGCGAGATAATGGGCAGTGGAACATTCAAGATATTGTTATTAAAGATGATTCATCTGATTCATCTTTATCGGCTAAAGTAAAAGTAGTGAATGGTAGGGCGGTTGTAAATGCCTATCATTCTCAATGGACATTAGAGGAGTTAAATGGAACTTTAGATCTTGCCAATGCTCCTAGAATAAAGATGGAGTTAGAAGGATTGTACAATGGAGCAGCAGTGAAAGCAAAGGGAACGATACATAGTAAAGGACGCAGTACTATCTCTCTTCTTGCAGATCAACTCATGTTAGCCGATTTTCAGCGGTTAATACCTGAAGACGGATCGATTCAGTTGGTGGGAGGCAGTGCCAAGCAGATAGAAGCAACCATTGCCTATGAAAAAGGAGCTTTAGAGTGGGCTGGTGAAGCGCGTCTGGAAAAAACCGATATAAATCTTAATGAGATTCCTTTACGTCAAATTGATGGAGGTATTGCTTTTACCAATAAGAGGATATATATGTTTGTGGCGGGAAAAGTATTTGAGCAGCCGATTGACGTGCGAGGCAGCGTGGACACAAATGCCAGTGAGCCGATTGTGAATCTAACGGTGGCTTCTGCTGCTTTTGATCCTAGCGCAACAAATTATGCTATTCCTGTTAAAGGTATAGCAGCATTTAAGGCTGATATTACGGGCGTTATCTCGAATCCTGTTGTTATAGGGGCAATCCAAATGCCGACAGGGGAAATAGCTGGCTACCAGGCAGCCAATGTAGAGACGAAAATGAATTTGGTAGATAAGACAATTACAATTCAGCAATTTGAAGCGGACATCTTTGACGGACGTGTTTCTGCTTCAGGGCAATTCCAACGTGAGAGAGGCAGTTATCAACTTTCCCTTAGTGGTCAGAATCTTAATATTCAAAAATTCCCTGATCTGGTACAGGATATGAGCGGTTATATGGATGCTGCTGTGACGATAAAGGGGACAGGAGATTTAGCGGGGGCTGAGATTCAAGGAACCGTGTCAGTGGGGTCTGGTGAAATCAGCAATATTCCCTTTACTTTTGTAAACGGTGGATTTTACTACAGTAGAGGAAATGCTGTCGTAGACTATTTGAATATTGGTATCGGTCAAGGCATGGTAACGGCCCAGGGCACGGTGAAAGAACAAGAGCTTGCCTTGCAAATATATGGTCAAGGCATACCATTGGAACTGCTAGGTAGAGGGATAAAGGGCAAGACTGCAGGCGTCGGTCAATTTAATGGAGAAGTTCGTGGAACCTTATCCGCCCCTGAAATAACAGCTGATTTTATGGCCTTCAATGGGGAATTTTTATACCAGCCTTTTACCCAAGCAGCAGGTACAATTCATATAACACCTCAGCAAATTACGCTGCAGGATGCTGAAATGATTTATGGTGTAACCAGACACAAAGCCCAGGGAAGGATTGGATTATCTGGTGGGCGTGAAATGAGTATGACCGTTGTTTCCAAGGGGGCCAGAGCAGAAACATTAGTACCTCTACTAGTGCCGGGAGAGAAGCTAACAGGTAATGTAGACAATGAGGTGGTCATTACGGGATCTTTAGAGAATCCTGCGATCGCTGGTAAGATTACTTTGACGGATGGCAGTTTCCGCGGTCAGCTATTGGCAAAAGCGACTGGCTCTTATAAAAGAGAGCAAGGCATAACCACCATCCAGGATGTTGTTATTCAGTCGCTCAATACCCAGGTGCAGCTCTCAGGCACGATCTCACCCAATAATGACTTGGATTTTGATGTTGCAGCTCAAAATATTGATTTGGAAAAATTAAATATGAACACTAATGATTATACTGCTGCAGGTAAAGCACAATTTGTAGGTAAACTGACAGGCACGCCTTCATTGCCTATTTTTAAAGGTCAGCTGTCAGCCAATGCTCTCAGCCTTAATCAACAGGAGGTTACAGGTGTAACCGGAACTATTGCTGTCACAGGTGATGAAATTGAGATTCCTGTCCTTTCTTTTGCCCAAGGGAAGGGGAAATTTACTTTTTTGGGTGGTGTCGATCGAAGGACTAATGAAATCTATGGTACTTTAAACGTAGAAAATGGGGAATTACAGCCTATACTGGCAGCCAGTAAGTTGGGGCACAAAGAAATCATGGGCACATTAAATGGCCAGATAAAAATAAGTGGAACTCTTGATAAACCAAATGTGCGGCTGATCGGGGATTTAAAAGCCGGCAGTGTGCAAAAATATCCGGTAGAGTCCATCACAGTGGATGCTGCATTAGAAAATAATGTGCTGACTATTTCTGATTTTTCGGTTAAACAAGGCACAGGAGTCATGCTGGCGCGGGGGAGAGCGGATTTAAATACCAACGGACCTCTGAACCTGGAAGTAGGCGGCAGAGGCATAGATGCTGGCTTAGTCGCCGCCTTCTTTGAGACTTCCATTCAGCCTACAGGCAAACTGGATTTTGCAGCTCAAGTCTCAGGGGTGTCGGATAATCCTCGTACCGCTTTATCTTTGGAGCTTGTTAATGGAGGAATCGGTGATACAACCTTTGATTCTTTATATGGGTTATTGATCCTGGATAAGAATGTAATAAATGTGGATCAAATCTTACTGAAAAAAGGCCCTTATCAAGCCAGTGCCTATGGTATTATTCCTGTAGCAGCCCTTAGCTCTGAAGGCAGACAGCAGGCAAATGCTGCAGAGCAAATGAATCTGAATGTGAAATTAGATAAAGCAAATTTAAGTATTTTGCCACTGTTGACAAAACAGGTCGCATGGGCAGAGGGAGCGACACAAGGTGAAATCACTATAGCTGGTACCTTGAAGCAGCCAGTACTTAAGGGGAATATT
>JBEQCC010000242.1:0-5169 GCA_041639455.1 Pelosinus sp.
TGGCTACTATTATCGGCTGGTTTGCAGTAATGATGACGCAGACGATTACTGCTCAGGGACCAGTACAGGTTGCTTGCTCAGCCGTTGATGGCAAGGCTGCGAAGAGAGGATTCTTATGGGGAGCTCTTTTGATGTTTCCTGTTGGCTTCTCCTGCGCTATTATGGGAATGGCTGCTAGAGTTGCCTATCCAGGTATGAACGCTACATTGGCTCTTCCACAGATGATTATGGGACTGGATCCTATCGTGTCTGGTTTGACACTGGCGGCACTTTGGGCAGCAGATGTTGCTACTGCTTGTCATATTTTGCTTGCAGCAGGAACCTTATTTTCACAGGATATTTATAAACGTTTTATCAATCCTAGTGTGAGTGATAAGAAATATACGATTGTGAATCGCTACTCCATTTTAGGATTGGGGATTCTTACCTTATGGTTTGCATTTAATGCTGTAGGTATTGTTAAGACCATGCTGATTGGTCTAAGTTTGACTACCGCTTTTACATTGGTGTTTTTGTTTACCATGTTTGCACCGAGTCTTTGCCGTCGTAATTCAGCATTTTATACTACGTTGTCAGGTATGATCGCATTGTTCGTTTGGCAGATGTTCCCTGCAGTTCAGATTTTTGCACATCCCATTTATATGGAATGGCTGGTTTGCCTAATTACGTTCTTTATCGTAGCTGCAGTTGATAAGGAAAAAATTAAAGTTGTTGAAAAGGAGGCGGTTGCATAAAGTGGAAATTACGAGTATTGATGTAGGGAGAGCGGCGATGGCTATGGCAATTAGTGAAGATCGACAAGATGAACAAGAAATTCGTCAGCGCCTAAGTGTTTGTGGTATCTCTTCTGTAGCTGTTGATTTTGGCGGCGAATATTTACTGTCTGTCAAGAAAATTATTGAACGTGCAGTGGTAGCAGCCCAGCGTCAGAGGCTGGTAAGTGCCAATCATATAGGAGAAGGTGCGGTGGCTGGTGCGACTCATGCGGCTCTGGAACAAATTACGTCGAAAGCTGCTGGACTGAATGTGGGCGGAAAAATCGGAATTGCCCGTTATGGAGAACATATTTGCGTAGCAATTTACTTTGGTGTAGGTGTATTGAATCTTAATGAAGTAGTGGTAGGATTGGCCCATCGTTCTTTGCCATTAGGAGAAGCATAAAAAAATATATTGTTTCTACAAAATTTACGAAATGTTTACAAGACAGTGCTAAGAATACGTGGTACTATGATAGTGGACAATCTATTATCAGGTTTGTTAAAAAAGTGAACCTTACTTAGTACTAAAAGATGGATAGAAAAAAGGAGTGTGTATTATGTGTGGTTGTGAAGAAAAAGATCCTGAATTAACGGATGAGATTCCAGTGCTGTTTACGGACGACATCGAAATTCTCGAAGATCGTATAGCGGATGTTATTATTGCTATGGGGCTGCCCGAAGAGCAGACTGGGGCAGTGCTAAGACTAATAAGTGACGCGTTAGAAGAACATCATTCCAATATTCTTGACACCTTTGAGTACATTATAGCAGACGAAGATGGTGAGGAAGAAATCAGCGAATAATCTCGTTGGTTAACTGCATCGTTACGAAGACCCTCTATAACCACAATGTGGTTATAGAGGGTCTTTTTTGTAGTATCAGACAGTTTTTAAAAGGACGTTTAAAACAGAGGACAAAGATGTGCGAAGGAAAAAAACAATATTTTTATTCCACTTAGTGGAATAAAAATATTGTTTGTGAGAAAAAAGAAGGAGTTAGAACGTGGTGCACGAATATAATCTGTGTAAAAATGAAATATAAGTCCATATAGTGAGAAAAAAGGAGGGTTTTTTATGGATGTCAGACATAACGTTCATCCAGAAGATGCAAAACATTATACGACGGAGGAGCTGCGAAATCGTTTCTTAATTCAAGGGTTATTTGTGAAAAATGAAGTAAAGATGGTGTACAGTCATATCGATCGAATGATAACTGGCGGTGTATGTCCAGTCGAGCCTGTAGTACTTCAAGCAGGAGCCGGTATGGGGGTTGATTATTTCCTTGAACGACGAGAAATCGGAATCATCAACGTTGGCAATGCCGGTTCTGTAGTGGTTGATGGTGTGAAATATGACCTTAATGCCACTGATGGTTTATATATTGGTATGGGTTCAAAAGAAGTTAGCTTCTCTAGTGCAGATGCCAAGCAGCCAGCTAAATTTTATTTTAATAGCGCGCCGGCTCATAAGACGTATCCAACTGTAAAAATTGAAAAAAGCAAAATTACTCCGAATCATCTTGGTTCCATAAAACAGTCAAATGAACGCAACATATATAAATATATTCATCCGGAAGGGGTTAAAAGCTGCCAGGTGGTAATGGGAATGACTGTTCTTGAACCCGGCAACATGTGGAATTCCATGCCTTGTCATACACACGATCGTCGTATGGAAGTATATTTTTATTTTAATCTTCCAGAAGATGCTATTGTATTTCATTATATGGGTGAGCCAACAGAGACTAGACATATAGTGATAAAAAATGAAGAGGCGATTCTTTCTCCAAGCTGGTCGATTCATTCTGGCGTAGGTACACACTGTTATACATTCATCTGGGGTATGGCAGGAGAAAATCAAACCTTCGATGATATGGATCATGTTGATATGAAAACATTGAAGTGATGCTATTGGTAAGAAGACACCATGGGGATGAACAGCGTAATGCCGAAATTGTGAGCCGTATTCCAGCTGGACGCTGGGGGTTGCCAGAAGACTTGGCTGGTCCAGTAGTATTCTTGGCAGCGTCTGCTTCTGATTACGTGAATGGCTATACAGTGGCTGTTGACGGAGGATGGTAGCCGTTAATTGCAAAAAAAAATCGATCAGGTAGCCACTGCCGTTGGCTGCCTAATCTGATTGCTGTTGAATTCCGAATCTTCACGGATAATGAAACATTTCCTGTAGACACGCAATTATAAATATTATGCAAAAAAATATATTATGAAAAAGGAAGGTATATTATGAAAATCAAACAATCCATTGATAAAATCCCTGGTGGACTGATGTTGGTTCCCTTATTTATAGGAGCTATTTGTCATACCTTTTTCCCTGGATCGGGTAAGTATTTTGGTTCCTTTACCAATGGTTTAATTACGGGTACGGTACCCATTCTGGCCGTATGGTTTTTCTGCATGGGTGCTGGTATCGATATTCGAGCAACAGGCACAGTGCTGCGAAAATCGGGTACCTTAGTATTAACTAAAATTGCCGTTGCCTGGGTTGTTGCCGTTATAGCAGCTAGAATATTGCCAGGAGATGGGATACAAACAGGTTTTTTTGCAGGCTTATCTACCCTTGCTTTAATTGCTGCAATGGATATGACTAATGGGGGGCTGTATGCCTCAATCATGCAGCAATATGGCAGCAAAGAAGAAGCCGGGGCCTTTGTATTAATGTCCATTGAATCAGGTCCTTTAGTGACGATGCTTATTATGGGGACTTCTGGTTTAGCAACATTTGAGCCTAGATTGTTCGCTGGGGCTGTTCTTCCTTTCATAATTGGTTTTGCCTTAGGAAATCTGGATAGTGAACTGCGAGAATACTTCGGTAAAGCATCCAATGTTATGATTCCATTTTTTGCTTTTGCGTTAGGTAACACCATTGATCTGAGTGTAATTGGAAAGACTGGCTTTTTGGGGATTATGCTGGGGATTTCTGTGATTATAGTTACAGGTATTCCATTAATGCTGGCGGATAAATTTATTGGCGGCGGAAATGGCACTGCAGGACTGGCAGCATCGAGTACGGCAGGGGCAGCCGTTACCAATCCTCTCATAATCGGTGAGATGCTTCCAGAGTTTAAAGCTGTTGCACAAGCTGCTACGGCGTTAGTTGCTACATCTGTAATTGTGACCTCCATACTGGTACCTGTCTTGACTGCTTGGTGGAGTAACTATATGAAGGACAAAGAACAATCTGTAAAAGCATAATTTGTGACGGTGAGAAGAGGCATGCTTTGTACGCCTCTTCTCATTAGATATTGTTGGAAGAGGGGGCGTTTTACATGTCGAAAGAGATTGTAATTAATCTATTGGTTTTTGCTGATGCCGTTAGCAAAGGAACAAAGCAGGCTGAGCTTTTTTCTGAGGTAGCTTCCTTGGGCGTGAAAAAGGTAGAAGTACGGAGGGAATGGATTCAGGATTTTACAGCAGAATTGCCACAAATGCAGAGTAAGGCTGAAGAATTTGACTTAGAAATATATTATTCAATTCCAGCAGTTTTATTTAAAAAAGGAAAATTGGATTGCGACAGTTTGCTTCAAGTACTCCAGGAAGCAAACGTACTTGGTGCAACCCGTATAAAGTTTGCTGTGGGTGAGTTTGATGCTGCTGCGCAAACTGAATTGATTGTTCTTAAGGATATACTAAATAAGCATACCGTGCTGTTAACGGTAGAGGGGGATCAATCTCATAAAAATGGTAGAATTGAGCCGATCCTAGGGTTGATGGAAGCAAGTCGTACAAATGATGTTCCGGTATATACCACCTATGATGTGGGTAACTTTGTTTTTGTGGGCCAGGAACCCCTTTATAATGCAGTGAAGCTTTCCCCCTATGTTCGTTATATCCATTTAAAAGATGTGGAAATAACTCCTCAAGGACCTCAAGTACGCAGTCTGGATGAAGGGCATATCAACTGGCGGGCAGCTCTTAGTCTATTGCCGAAGGATGTACCCATAGGTATTGAATTTCCTTGTGGACAGCAGCCACAGGAATTATTAGCAAAAACAATTAAACAAATACAACAGGCTAATCAATCATGAGGATTTAGTCTGAAAGCAGGAGGTAGTACATGAGCAAGATTCTTACAATTGGCGAGCCGATGGCACTTTTTGTAGCAAACCAGGAAGGTGATTTAAAAGATGTAGAACATTTTTCCCGTTTTGTTGCAGGGGCAGAAGTCAATTTTTCAATTGGTCTGGTGCGTCTGAAGCATGCAGTCACTTATATTAGCAAACTAGGTAATGATCCTTTTGGTAAACAGATAGAAGAATTCTTACAGAAAAATGGAATTGATACCTCTTATATAACCTATGATGCTCAATATTTTACCGGTATGCAGTGGAAGCAAAAGGTTACCAGCGGTGACCCTCACGTTTTTTCTCTGCGTAGAAATTCAGCGGCTTCACATAT
>JBEQCC010000243.1:0-5154 GCA_041639455.1 Pelosinus sp.
TTAACCGTGTAGTTTTTTCCAAGAAACTTCTCAATCGTTTTTGCTTTTGCTGGAGATTCAACTATAACTAATGCTTTGCTCACTTAACTCCCTCCTTAGCGCAGCGCAAATAGCGTTTACCGCTATGCTCTGTCACTAAACCACGTAATTCAAACTGAAGTAATATATATGTAATTACTGCGGTACTCAGCTTTGTTTTCATGACAATGTCTTCAATCCCTAAAGAATTCTCATATGTAAGAATATCATAAACCATTGTTTCCTCGCTAGTGAGGTCGATTCTTTGAGTCTCTTTCTCTTTAATGATAATGTCATATTCTTCCAATATATCAATAGTACTATCAACCAGTTTAGCACCCTGTTTTACAAGTCGATGTGTCCCTTTGCTAGATGGTGAAAAAATACTACCAGGCACAGCAAAGACATCACGCCCTTCTTCTAAGGCAAAATCAGCTGTAATTAATGCTCCGCTTCTTTCTGCAGCTTCCACCACTACCACCCCACGGGACAAGCCATTAATAATTCTGTTGCGCGCTGGAAAATGACCAGGATGTGCCATAGTACCAGGAGGATATTCAGAAACTACAGCACCACTCTCTGCAATTTGGTTTATCAATTTAGCATTTTCCGGTGGATAGTTAATATCCACTCCACAGCCAAGAACTGCTATTGTATATCCATCTTTCAATAATGCGCCCTGATGAGCAGCTGTGTCGATCCCCCGAGCAGCACCACTCACTACCCATACTCCAGCTTCATTAAGCTCTGACGCTAGTAACTGTGCAACATTTTTTCCATAGGAAGTAGCCTTCCTCGCCCCGACAATTGCAATAAGCTGATCAGTCATTGGCAATGCACCTCGATAAAACAAAACTTGAGGAGCATTATAAGTATTTAGAAGCAACTTAGGATATTCGGAATCGTTATGAGAACAAATACGAATTCCTTTTCTCTCCCAATCACATGCTAATGTATATATATCTATTTTTTCCCGATGTATGAGTAATTTATTATAGATTGTTTCATCTAAATGCCCACATAAAAATAAATCACGCTTATTGGCCAGCCAAGCCTGCTGAGCGCTACCAAAAAAAGAAACCAATCCTTTAAGACGTACATTACCAATTCCGGCTACCATCTGTAATGCTGCCAAATATATTTTTTCCATTTTTCCTCCAACATGATCACATTTATCTAATCATATATTTATTCAGGAAAATCAGTATAAAATAATGGTAATTATAGCACACTTCCACAATACACACCAACAAAAAATGTCAATTTGGAGAACTCTAACACATATATCAACAATTCTTTCTCATTTCAGCTTGAGAATAAATGTAATCAGCTATAGTCACAGCAGCCTGAGGTTGTCCTATTTTCAAAGAGTTTTGTCGTAATCTTATTAATTCGTCTGGCTGCTCTATAAACAACTTTTTTATGATTAGCTGTATATCGAATAAAGAGTCTGCCCTCAAAGCTACTTGCTGCTCAATTAAATAACTTGTATTTGCTTCTTCTTGTCCTGGTATAGGTCGATAAATGAGCATCGGTATGCCTGCACATAATGTTTCTGCACACGTTATTCCTCCTGGCTTCGAAATGATTAGATCTGAAATTGCCATTAATTCATTAACATAATCAACATATCCTAAAACTTGTACCTTATTGCGCAGCTTAGGCTGTAAATTCATCACTTTCTGGTACATCTTTTTATTTTTGCCTGCAACAACAATCATTTGTAATGGAATGCCAATATTTTCACAACATTGAACAATTTTATCCATGGGCAGAAGTCCTGCTCCACCACCCATAACAAGAATTGTTTTTATCTCACTACAAAACTGTAAATTCTGCATTACTTTTTCTTTATCAGATACTCGTGAAAATTTCTCATCAACAGGAATCCCCATAGCCTTTATACCATTGCCATTTATTCCGAGATCAAATAAAAATTTGCCCATTTTTTTATTGGCAATAACATAATGTTGAATTTCAGGATAAACCCATAAGCGGTGTACAACAAAATCTGTAACTACACCAACTACTGGAATGGCAATTTTCTTATCTTTTAATAAAGAAGAGATAAGCCCGGCAGGAGCGGCATGAGTACATACAATAATATCTGGATTATACCCTAAAATGTATTGTTCCATTCTTTTAGCCAAATAGCGACTAATGATCTGACGACCTACTAATGCAAGTGGACTTTCATTTCCCCAGCCATAGGCCATCCCATACATTTTAGGAAATAATTCTAATACTTTGAAATAGATAGTTAAAATATTTTTACCAACAAATATATTAAAAAAATCAAATACATTTACCATTTTAGTTTCAACGTGATCATATTGTCGACACATTGCTTCAGCAATTGATTGGGCTGCTTTTATATGGCCTGCCCCTATTGGAGCGCTAATAAATAACACTTTGCATAATTTAGCCAACCTTCGTTAGCCTCCTATCTTATCGTTATAAAAAGTCTAAACTCATTTTTCTATATAATATGACATCATTATTGGCATTCATTGTTTGCAATAGATCTTTAGACGTTAACCCTTGATGTACAGGAAGATCGTAAGCAATCTCTTGCAACGGTATAAGAACAAAGGATCTCTCATGTAAGCGAGGGTGAGGTAATTGCAGCACCTCATCCCGGATAATATGACTATGATAAACAAGAATATCAATATCTATATTTCTAGGACCCCAACGCTGCTTACGGATCCTGCCCAATTGATACTCTGCATGTAGACATTCTTTTAATAACTCATGGGGATTTAACATAGTATTAATACTAATAACTAAGTTTAAAAAGTTAGGTTGATTCACAAAACCAACAGGTTTTGTTTCATATAAGGATGATATTTTATTAATAGTAATTTTAGTCTGCTTATTTAATTCGCAAATTGCCAACCTTATATTACTTTCGCGGTCTCCCATATTAGAACCTAATCCAAGTATAATCATTACCTTATTTACTCCGGCTTATCTCTACCTGAACAAAATTTAGCGGTCCAGGGATGGGTACAGCAGGCTTGCGAATTCTTATAGTAACATCCGTAGCAATACTTGTCTTTAAAATTAATTCTGCAATATTTCCACCAACTGCTTCTAATAGTTGGAATCTTTGATTCTCCATAACATCTTTGATTTGAGAGTAAACCATCGTATAGTCAATTGTATCAGTGAGCTTATCCGTTTTAGATGCTTCACTTAGATCCGCATGTATTTGGACATCCACGTAGAAACGCTGCCCTTGTTCACGTTCATATTCATAAACACCATGAAACCCATAAAACACCATATTTTCTAATAGTATTGTATCCTTCATCATACATCACTCCTCATCATCGCATCTGTCATTTTTGCTATTCTAGCCATTACTTGTACATTGTGTACACGAACAATATTACTACCTTTCATTATTCCAATTGCCACGGTAGCACCTGTCCCTTCTACGCGTTCTTCTACTGGCAGGCCTAACACTTCACCAATAAATCTTTTATTGGAAGTACCTAGTAATATAGGACAGCCTAATGATCTTAACTCATCTAAACGAGACATTACTATCAAATTTTGTTTCGGCGTCTTTCCAAATCCAATACCCGGATCAATAATAATATTGTTAGGATCAATGCCTGCTTGAATGCCAATAGAGATACTCTTTTGTAAAAAATTATATATTTCTGACATAATGTCTTGCTGATAATGTGTAGTATCTTGATTATGCATGATAATAATAGGTGCATTGTACCCAGCTACTACCTTCGCCATATTATGATCTTGCTGCAGTCCCCATATATCATTGATCATATGAGCCCCCAATTTTAACGCCTCCAGCGCAACGTTGGATTTATATGTATCCACCGAAACAGGCACTGTAGATATCGATAAGACTCGTTCTAACAAGGGACCTAATCGATTCATTTCTTCTTCATCTGATATTTTTTCAGCTCCTAAATAGGGTCTGGTAGACTCAGCACCAATATCAATAATATCGGCACCACACTGTATCATCTCTTCAACATGATACAGCGCCTTGTCGATGGTATTATATTTACCGCCATCTGAGAAAGAGTCTGGTGTAACATTCAAAATCCCCATTATTAAAGTGCGCCTTGGCATAATCTTCAGCGAATGATGCTGCCAATCGTATGAGCGTTGAGGAAAACTCTCAATATTATTTAAAGTTTTCTCAATGGCCTCTGCAATTGTAGGTAATCCCCATTGCTCTATCTTCAATTGAGCAATAGCCATTTGAATTTGTTTTATTGTTGCACACAACAAAACATCTGCGTATGCAGTACCAAGATCCATTGAACTTCTCCCTACAGCGACCTCTCCACCGTTAACCAAAAATGTTTGTTTTAAAAGATTAGCATTTTTCGTTGAAATGTTTTCTAATTTTACTACCCTAAATACAGCTTTATCATCCATAGCCGAAATGCTAGTCTTATCATAATTTATCCTAGCTAATTCCATCTCAGCCTGATTTAGATTATCTATTCCTAAAACACGTACATTAAAAGTCATTTTTATCTCCTTCTGCACCCCGACATATCCCTTATTGTACCACAGCTACGACATTTTTTATGAATACTTTTTAGTCAATTCGATTATAAAAATAAGGAAAGACTTGAGTAAAACTGAAGTCTTTCCTTATTTTTATTATATGACACGCTCAATTGCTTCAAAAGCCTCAACTAATTCCTGATTAGTAATAAACTCAACGAGTTCTACTTTGTTGTTCTTATAAATAAATTCAAGAGATTTATTGCCTTTCACAACTTTCAATAGTAATGTATAGGATATTACCAACCATCGAAATTCTGTCATAACCGCATATTTATATATAATGTATATATTTTTATTTGCTATAACCAAAATCCCTTTTTTACTTTCCCCATATTTAATAGGAAAAACATTGGTAATTTGATCGCCTATCCACAAATTTATTGGCAAGCCTTCAATATCTTTTCTCATTTGTAAATTCAACTTATCAAGCATGGGAAATAATTCTTTCAATGAAGGATTATTATTAAATTCACCGGAAATAATACTAACGCTTGCTTGACCTTGGATAAAAGCAGTATGTAAGTTTACAATATCGTCTCTTTTAGCTTTATAGATAATAAGACTTGGCATATTATC
>JBEQCC010000244.1:0-5149 GCA_041639455.1 Pelosinus sp.
AGGAGAACGATTAAATTTTTCTAATGGCATTGTACTACTAAGTATTGTTGCTGGCATTTTAATCCTAATTTATCAAGGAAATACGGAGGATTTGATCTCATTATATGCCATCGGTGTTTTTCTATCCTTTACGATTGCACAAATAGGCATGGTAGTTCATTGGAGAAAAGAAAGAACTTCCGGTTGGCGTCTACGTGCTACTGTGAATACCATTGGTGCCACCGTTACCGGAATCGTTGTTTTGATTATTGCAATCACTAAGTTCTTTTATGGTGCATGGCTTGTTCTAGTATTTATCCCTATTATGATTTGTATATTCAAAAAAATTCGCTCTCATTATAATGATATGGCTGAACAATTACACCTTCCCTTAGAAGACTTTAATCCAAATATTAAAGCCAATCTAAAAACAGGTAGAAATGTGGTAATCGTCCCCATCGCCACCCCCACCAGTGTCGTAGCTGAAACTCTTAAATATGCTAAAAGCATTAGTGATGATGTTGTAGCCTTACATATTGCCACAGACGAAGAAATTGGCAGAAAAGTCGAAGAAAAATGGCGTGGCTGGAATCCTGGAATTGAACTCGTAACTGTATATTCTCCCTATCGTTTGGTAATCCAGCCTATTCTAGACTACATTATCAATTTGGAGCATCAAAAAAATCCCGAAGATTATATTACAATTCTGATTCCTGAGTTTCAAACAAAGAAATGGTGGCACCGCCTACTGCATAACCAAACAGGCTGGATTCTTCGCACCTTACTGATTTTAAGAGAGAATGTTATTGTAACCACCATCCCGTTTCATTTACAAAAATAAAAATTATAAGAAATATAACTCACCTCTTCTTTTACATGAATAAAATTTAAGCTATGAAACAAAATAGTAGCAGGAGGCGATATATATGACACTACAGTTAACCCCAAAGGAAAAATCTTTATTAGAAGATCAAAAAAAGCATGAACAAATCTGTATCAAGAAGTATCAGTCTTATGCTAATCAAGCCCAAGATCCAGCTCTAAAGCAGTTGTTTAACTCCTACGCTGGACAAGAGCAGCAGCACCTAAATACTGTAAACCAAATGCTAAACGGTCAAATTCCCAATATGACGTCACAGCAAAACCAACAATCCGGACAAAGCAACTCAACTACTACTTCATCATCCCCTCAAGGTTCTATTGCAAGTCAAAGCGACAGTACTCTCTGTACGGATATGTTAATGACTGAAAAATTTGTCTCCGGAGCCTATGATACGGCGATCTTTGAATTTGCTGATCCTAATGCACGTCAAGCTCTTAACCACATCCAAAAAGAAGAGCAAGGGCATGGCCAAGGGCTCTTCCAATACATGCAAAGCAAAGGTATGTATAATACACAATCCTGATACCATAAGCTACATAAAAAGGACTTCAAAAAATAATAACGGCAGAGATAAAAACCTCTGCCGTTATTATTTTTTTATAAATGTTTTCCCAAACCACATCGTAAGGATTGCTCTTTTCTACAATTTTTCCGCCTTCCAATTACGCATTTATTTTATGGACAAGAGAAAATAAATGATTTACTACAACAATTATCGATATCAATGGAATCTAAAGAAGATGCCCTTGTGCAATACAGGAATCATCTTCTTAAAACTGTTACGTGTAGGTGTCAACTCCACCTGCTCGTGCCTGAGAATACTACAACACTTTCAGGACGCAGCGACTTTTAAATTCCACCTATTACTAATTGTGCGCTTCATCTATATTTTACCATGGCTATGTCAACAGTGACCTCTATCGGTTGTTCTACCATAGGGACTTGTACAGTGGAGACTTGGAGAGGTACGATTTGGTTTATCGAGGGGGACCTCTCCGCTTGCTTTGATGAAATTGACCATCGTATACTTGAAACAATACTTCGGGAACGTATTAACGATGAACGTTTTATCCGACTCATCAATAAAATCCTCAAGGCTGGCTACTTCGACATGCAGCACAGCTACCACAGAGCTAAAACCGGGAACGCACAAGGCTCCTGCTGCAATCCCATACTCTGCAATATCTATCTCGATAAGCTGGACAGATTTATGGAAAGCACTATAGAGCGAGACACGAAAGGCGACTTCCGCAGATAAAAACGTAGCTTTTCTCGGATATATAATCCGCAAGGGCTACGCAACCACAGCAGTTTTAAATGCGACCCTTTTGACTCAACCCTCCGCATTTACATGAATGTGGAAGGTATCCTAAAAAAGCTGCGTGAAAACGGTATGGGTATTGCCAATGGTTATCCCGTTGGTACCACTCGTCTTCTTAGAGAACCCCCGGAAGAAATCATCAAATATGGCAACCAGGTACTCCGTGGACTACTGACTCAGCAACGCGGCTGCTATAACTTCTTTAAGGGCGGGCGCATTCAATACATCGTGCAGTTTTCCATAGCTAAAACTCTGGCTCGCAAATTCGACATCAGCTTAAAGAAAATCTTCGCCCGCTACGGCAAGTCTCTTTCGGTCAATTATGAAAACGACAAAGGTTACACCCGCACAATTAGTCTGGCACTGTACAAGTCTTTTTCAAGGCAAAAGAGCTTCTTCTCTACTGCCAAATCGGCAATTACATCATTTCACCTGCCGAATTACAGCTTGGTAAACCCGCTTACCCGTGCTTGCTACATCTGCGGTAATCCGCATCTTCATGTCAGCATGTATCACAGGAAAACGAAGAAAAAGCTCATTAAGCCCTATCCACCGATTGTCACTGTCATGCTGACGATCAACCGTCGTCAGATACCCTTATGCAATCACTGTTTTGCCAATGTCGAAACCAACAGGTTTCAGCTTAATCAACTCAAATCGACGATAACTCATTTGGAATATGAAGAGCCGTATGCGGTGAAAGTCGCTTATACGGTTCGGGAAGGGGCGGATTACTAGCTAATCCGCCTATTTCATATAGTACTTTTTGTTTGGATCGCAGGGAAAAGTAACGTGGAAAATCAGTTCTTATATCAAGAATTTTTACTATTTTATTACTCCGCCAAAACACGCTGAATCCTTCAGCATGTTTTGCACTCTTCGACTGTCAGCATGGTTACCGCCGCCGTCATCGTTAAAGCGAGCGCAGGAAGAAAGCATCATCTGTATAACATATTGGCGCGGCAAACCTCCGATATGCTCCCCAATATATACTCATTTTTCAGACAAGCCGCGCGGTTCCAATCCCTATCCATGTAGCTAAGAACCCAAGCACAAGATTAAGTCCAACGTTATACAAGGCCATCGTCATATCAGCGTCATCCACCAAACGAAAAGTTTCATAACTAAACGACGAAAAAGTGGTCAACCCACCAACAAAACCTACCGTAATCAGTAATCGCCAATACGGGTTTACAATGAGGCGTTCTGTGGTTATCGTCATAAATGCGCCTATAATGAAACACCCTACCACATTGACAATGAGTGTTCCATAGGGAAAACTAGCCCCAAACCGCTCAGCAGCCCAGTTGGAAACAAGATATCGGGTCGTCGCTCCAATACTTCCGCCAACCGCCACCGCCAATATTTTTAGCATCCTTATCACCTCACCTACTGCACGCCATGCCGTAATTATCGTTTAGGCGGTTTATGTCCGTATTTAATGACTTCAATATCATCAATTATGATCATTCCTTCCTCTAACATCTCATCAAGATAGGGCAGTAACTTATTAATATATTCTTCACTGTCAACAATCTCGACAAGTATTGGTAAATCATTAGATAGAGCCACAATTGACGTCGTATGAATACGACTGTGGGCCCCAAAGCCCATAAGCCCCCGAAATACCGTAGCTCCTGCCATATCCAACTCTTTGGCTTTCTCGACAATGACATGATATAATGAGCGTCCCTTCCAATGATCGGATTCTCCGATATAGATCCGCAATCGTTTTGCTTTACTCGCAATTTTAGGCATTTGCTTACCTCCTCTTAAAAATCAATCTGTCTTATATCTTGTTCCTTTTCATTACCATCCATACTGATTGAACTAATGAGTCCATCCCAAGTATACCATTGAGACAGCATTGGCTACCAACTGCACTATGGTAGGCCCGGCGGCCAACACCGTAGCCAAACTAGCGCGCTCCGTCATGGTGCTTGGTGGTTTCTTCCCAATTTTCTCCATGAGTAATAAAGCAAAATAAATGGATACCAAGTAGAAACAAAAATTTAAAAAATAACAGAGAAAAATCAGCAGCATTCTTTGGCCCCTTTCAGGCTAATCTACCACTAGCCTATCTTCATTGACCTGGCTGTTTCTCTAAAGTTACGCCTTTTGAAGCAATAAACGCTCCAACTGTGCTAGCCCAACATACAACTTCGTTCTGGCTGTCATTAATACAATATTTCTCTCATCAGAATAAGCGTCATTTTCTTTGATAATCAAGCAAAAGTAACCTTCTTCGTTTGGCTGCGTATTCGTACAAATCTTCCAGTCCTTTCATTCCACAGCACTTCTCTTACTTGGACTCTTATTTTGTTTTCAATGTCACTTTATAACCATAACTGGTTACAAAACATGCCGCTAATAGTCCTTGCCCCAGGCAACTGAACGAAAGACCACTTTCTACACTGCATAAACTACCGCGATCGAAGTAGTAAACAAGACAATCCCTGCAATTTTAACAGCGTTAAGATTCCACCCAAGCCCCCAGTGGGCAAGAGCTATACCACCTATAAATGATATTAAAAATGATGCAAAACCAATTGATAAACTCTCTTTCAAATTTTCTTTTCAGACTGTCAGGGTCAATCTCCGTTCCCGCTAAAAAAGTTAAGACTACTACTCCGAAACCAGCTAAGAAATTTACCCATGAAGTGATTTGAATATTTATTGCATTTCCACCGATAACCCCAACAGCAATATCCAGCAAAGCTACCGAAATTCCGAAGTGAATTGCAAATATGGTGGAAACAAGAGCCAAAAATATCCATTATGCGGCAATTGCAAAATTCTGCTCCATATTTTCTCCACCCCCTTTAATTACAAAAAAACAGACTCCTACCAGCAAAGTATGCTGGTAGGAGTCATCACCGCGTTAGCAGATTTGATGGCGAACTCCATCGCCCCAAACTATTAATTTATATACCTGCATTATAACAATCACCTTTGCTAGATGTCAA
>JBEQCC010000245.1:0-5129 GCA_041639455.1 Pelosinus sp.
ATTCGAGTTTTATGAATAGTACTGAATCCATAGAAACCTCTTTCATCGGCTCTATGGTAAGCAAAGACAGTATATTGAAGCGGGATTTCCATCGCTCAGCCTATCTTTTTGCTAAAACCAACGCCAAGCATACGGGTGATTCCGCAGCCATAAAGGCAAAAGGCTTATATGCTGTAACCTATCATCGGGGAAGCTATAATACCTTGAACGCAGCTTATGAAAGGCTCTTGGGCTTCCTTAATAAAAACCATTTGGGTGTCGGTGCGTTCGCCTATGAGGAATATCTGATCGATGAAGTAGGTGCAAAGGATACTAACGACTATATTACACAAATTACGCTTGGGGTTGAAAGAGCATGAGATATATTCGAGTAGCAATTGGCATGCTTGAAAAGAATACCAATATATGTAGTTCATTAAAGCCAAGCTTCATTTTATTCCGAGGTGCACCGCAGCGATACCGCCTGTTAATTGATAAGAAGTGACTTGCTTCAGACCGACCTGCAGGAAGATATTTTGAATCACAGAGTGCTCGGGGAGGGTTCTGAGGGAGGCGGGCAGGTTGTAGTAAGGCTGGTTTTTGTGAAACCCCAGATTGCCGATTAGAGGGAGCAGGTGTTCAAAGTACAAGAAATAAAGCTGTTTTAGAATTGGTGTGCTAGGTTTAGACAACTCTACGGATAATACGGTACCCCCGGGTTTTGTTACCCGGTACATTTCTGACAGGGTTTTTGGTATATCTGCTACGTTTCGCAAGCCAAAGCCGATGGTTGTACAGTCAAAGGTATGATCTGGGAAGGGTAAATCTAAGGCATTGCCCTGCATGAGTGTTATCCGTTGGGAATAGGGAGTCTTCTTTATATTTTCTTTGGCTTGCAGCAGCATATTTTCAGAGAAGTCAAGGCCGACAATTTGTCCTTGAATCCCTGATTTTTCTGCTAGCGCAATGGATAGTTTCCCTGTTCCGCAGCATACATCAAGGATGGACTGCCCGGTTTTTATAGTTGCTTTATCAGCAGCGAAGCTGCGCCAGTAGGAATCTTGGTTTAAGGTGAAGACTGCATTGAGCAAATCATAGCGTTTCGCGATGCTGCCGAATAATTCTTGAACAAAGTCTTCTCGTCGATGTTTATCCATTTGCTCCATGATGTTCCTCCCTACAAAAAAGATTGATTATATCATCATTATACTATAGATTTTAACTACAAAGAGTTAGGAAAAATGTCGTGAACCGTGAAAGCCGCGAAGAAGTACAAAGAACACAAAGAGTTTTTCTTATTTTGTGATACAGATCATAGTACAAAGGTAAATGAATTGTTTATAATATGAAGCAAAAGCGATGAAAGAAGGTGACAGCTTTGAAACTGTGGAATTGGTTTTGTAAGATCGGTGAGAATAAGGTTGGATATCAAGTAAAGGCTGGACAGCCGGCTCTTCCAGTAAAACAGGTTTCAGAGCGTGTTAGTCGGTCGGGAGTCGATACGGTTTGCTCCCGGATATGTGGTCATGAGAATTGTCAGTGTGGCGGGACTGTAAGAGGTCTGCATTGTGTTTGGTCCTATTATCGTTTGGACAATCAATAAAGAGAAATATCAAAGTCTAACAAAAACATATGAAAATATAATAAAAATGTAATGAAAAATAGGTGCAAAGCAGGCAAATAGTGTTACAATAATGATGAGAAGTGTGTGCAGTAGTATTCGATAATGAAGTGTTCTACAGTGAAGAGAGGTCATTGTATGATATCGCGGCGTAGATTTATCAAAGGATGTATCAGCACTGTTATTGCTATCAGTGGCTCCCAATTGTTATTTCAGGCTCCTACCAGCAGTGGGGCGGGGAATAGGAATATTCCTGTTTTACTATATCATCGTGTAGGATATACAACAGATGCCCTTACGGTTACTCCAGAGAGGTTTTCTAGTGATTTGGATAGTTTGCAAGAGAGAGGATATTGTAGTATTTCCTTTGAAGAATTCCAGAGTTTTTTGGATGATCGTAATGTAGAAATGCCAGAGCGGCCAGTTTTAATTACTTTTGATGATGGGTATTTGGATAATTTTGAAAATGCGTATCCGATATTACAGAAACATGGCATGGTTGGAAGCTTTTTTGTGATTACTGATATGCTGTGGACTAAAGATCGCCTTACTCCTGAAAATATTGTAGAAATGTCTCGAGGCGGCATGTCTTTCGGGTCTCATAGTGTAACCCATAGAGATCTAGGAGCATTAGATCCCGAAGCGATTCGTGATGAGCTGGTTAATTCCAAAGCAGCATTAGAAAGTGTTTTAGGGAAAACAGTAAATGGGATTGCGTATCCCCGAGGCAGTTATAATGAAACGGTGATAAATATTGCTAAAGACGTGGGTTATGTAGCCGGATTAACGGTTCGGGAAGGTATCTGCATCAAAGAGTCTCCAGATTTTGAATTGCGGCGTATTCCTATTTTTAAGTATGATAGCGGCATCATTCATGTGATTGCGAATCGTGGCAAAATGTAGTCTAGGTTTTTATCAATTTATAAAATATATTATAAAATTTTATGTTTACTAGTATTGACAGAAAAAAAGAATGCTGGTATACTAGTAAATGTGTCATCGGGAACGTGTCAACCGACACGGAGGGGTGTCCGAGCGGTTTAAGGAGCTGGTCTTGAAAACCAGTGATCCTGAAAGGGACCGTGGGTTCGAATCCCACCCCCTCCGCCATATTTCTAATACGGAGCGATACTCAAGCGGCTCAAGAGGACGGTTTGCTAAATCGTTAGAGGTCGTAAGGCCTGCCAGGGTTCGAATCCCTGTCGCTCCGCCATTTACTTTAAATTTTACGCCTTCATCTTTTTAAAGATGAAGGCGTTTGTTGTATAATGAAATAGAGCATGAGCTGCACAAATGAGAAAGTTAGGTGAAAATGCATGCAACGATGGATTATACATATTGACATGGATGCTTTTTTTGCCGCTGTGGAACAGCGAGATAATGAGGCGCTGCGAGGAAAACCTCTTATTGTTGGGGGAATTGGCAATCGGGGTGTGGTGGCAACAGCCTCGTATGAAGCACGCCGTTTTGGGGTGCACTCCGCCATGTCCATGGCGGAAGCGAGACGCCGTTGTCCGGAAGGGAACTTTGTGCCCTGTGACCATGCAAAATACAGCAAAGTTTCTGTAGAATTACAGCGCATTTTTTCCGAGTTTTCACCAGTTGTAGAAGCGCTGTCTTTAGATGAAGCGTTCCTGGATGTTACAGGAATGGAGCAGCTCTATGCTAGTCCCGAAGAGATTGCTGTTCGCATAAAGGAGCGAATTGAAAGTGAGTTGCATCTTACTGCTTCAGCGGGGGTCGCTCCGAATAAGTTTTTAGCAAAGTTGGCTTCTGAGATGAAAAAGCCCAATGGTCTGTTTGTGGTTTATCCGGGAGAGGAAGAGACGATGCTGCGGAATCTGCCGATTACTTCTATGTGGGGGGTTGGTAAATCCATGGCTCAGGTTTTGAAAAACTTAGGAATCTATACCATCGGTCAGCTGGCTCAGGCCAATGTAGCGTTATTAGTAAAGCATTGCGGGCAGATGGCATATAAGATCCATGCGTTAGCACATGGTCAGGATGATCGACCAGTAGTTGCGGATCTTGAGCCTAAGTCCATCGGTAATGAACTTACTTTTCCTGTTGACATTATTACGGTATCTCAAATTGAAACCGAACTATTGGCCTTGGCGGAAAAAGTCGCCTGGCGGCTTAGGCAGTATGATTATAGCGGCAAAACTATTACTATTAAAGTACGTTTTGCTTCTTTTAAAACCATTACTCGCAGTAAGACCTTGTTAGACTATACTCAGTTTGACGATGTTCTTTATGACGTTGCTATTGAAATCTGCCGTGGAATACCTATCAGGGAAGGAATACGACTGCTGGGACTCACCGTGTCCAATCTCCAGTCTGGCGGCGGTCAGCTATCTTTATTTGATCAGCAGGAAGATAAGCGTGCTGCCATGTATGAAACCATTGATAAACTGAGGAATCGATTTGGTGCAGGCATTGTCACCAAAGGGCGATTGATCAATGGAAAGAAACCAAAGTAAAGTGCATGCTGCTTCTAACGAGCTTGTAGCTGCCGTTCTAAGGTGAGAAGGATTTGCTTAGATGTTAAGTTGGTAATATTCAGCATGAGAGTGTTGGGATATGAAGTAAGGTCCTCTTCGGAATCTAGCATACTATCTCCTGCTTCGGCTACACTATGATAAGTAGTCAGAGCGGCAGGATGATAGGTTGTATATAAATATGCATCGACGGACTTTCTTTGTAGGTGGGCCTGATACATGTCGATGACAGTATAGCCCTGCTGTTGCAGCAAATGGGCTAGTTTTTGGTTGCTTCCTTGCAATGCGATGGTTTTGTCCATTGATATCTTCCTTTAATTTATTTCATTCTTAGTCTAGTATGTGTACTGACTTTATAGATTATAGGGAAAGATATCTTTTTATTTGTTCAGAGCAGGAATACAATTGCAAAGTAAGAATTAGATTAGAGTATGATGAAATGTTTTATGGATACAATATTTTTAGCTAAAATGTAGGGGGTTTGGTGATGATTAATAAAGAACGTGTATTAGCGGAATTTTTTGAACTGGTAAAGATTAAATGTTCGACTCGGGAAGAACGTGAAGTTGCAGATATTCTGAAGGTTCGTTTAGCAGAATTAGGATTAGAGGTGACAGAAGATCAGGTTGGTGAAATCATTGGTGGCAATTGTGGCAACGTGATTGCTTATAAGCCAGGAAGCATACAAGACGCACCTACTTTGATGCTCAGTGCTCATATGGACTGTGTTGAACCTTGTGGCGGGATAGAACCTCAGCTTAAGAATGGTGTGATCACATCCGTTGGTGATACGATTCTTGGTGCTGATGATAAAGCTGGAGTTGTAGCGATTTTAGAAGCATTGCGTATTGTGAATGAAGAACATATTTCTCACGGCCCTATTCAGGTTGTCTTTACCGTAGCGGAAGAAGGCGGCTTAAATGGTGCGAAGGCGATTGATCCTGCTGCGTTAAAAGCTGACTTTGGATATGCTCTTGATTCCAGTGGTGGACCTGGCGAGATTATTACGATGGCTCCTGGTCAAAATAGCA
>JBEQCC010000246.1:0-5124 GCA_041639455.1 Pelosinus sp.
ACCAGCGTCATCATGGTAGATTGCCGGCATAGTAAGACCCATCCGGATAGCCTCGACAGCCTTGCGCAAGAAGGAGTCGGGGTTCTTGGAGATGCTATAGCGGATGGATAAGTTGGGCTCTTTGAACCGAACATCCATAGTGGCCTGTATTACCTGATAGGACAGGGGATTGACCGCGTCATTTCCATACTGATCAATGCCGCCGGGAGTAACTTGAACAGTGATGCAGTAACCGGCGGCGAACTGAGCGGTGACCTCGTCCTGGAACAGGCTCAACTCGGCAATCTTGATCCATAAGCAGTCCAGTAACTCTTGAGCATCCTCCTTGGTCATCACGCCGTTCTCGATATCCGCCTTGTAGTAAGGATACAGATACTGATCGATACGGCCCAGATTATATGAGGAAGCATTATGCTCCATGTAGATAGCGTACTCATAAGACAGCACACTCTGTACAGCCTCATAGAAAGAAGCAGCAGGATACTCTGGCACACGGCGGCACACAGCAGCGATCTTCTCTAGCTCGGCCTTGCGAACAGGATCGGTGCACTTGGCAGCCTTCTCTTCGGCTAGGTCGGCGTGGCGGTTGGCAAGAGTGACAACTCCCTCGCAGACGAGAAGCTCCGACTTTAGAAAGAACATTTTCTCTAGGTCATCCACATGGGCGTCATCCAGCTTGGCCAAAGCCTCCTCCGCCTCCTTACGGATGCCGGAAATCCCCAAGGTCAGCAGACGATCCCAGCCGGGCGTAGTCTCACCGTAACCACGGACGGCCTTACGGTCAATGTAGATCATCCCGTTATCCCGCAAAGTCTTCAAATCTTCGGGAACTAAAGCTTGCCAGCGATCCAACACACACTTGTTCTTCCAGTAGTCTGAGACCTCTTCCTTAAAGACCTTCTTGCCTTCCTCGTTAAGATAGAAGGGATCAAACTTACGAGTACTGATGGTGTCTAACTCTCGGTCCAAAATGGAGCAGGAGCTGTCGGCACATAGTATGCCGCAACGCGGCTTGAAACCAGCGCCACCTACCAGTAGCTCATTGTCCAGGATGTAGATGTTTTTCTTGCGGCACTGGTGGAGGTAACCGGTTGCCTTCTGAATGATCCAAGGCTGACCCTCGGACTCTTTAAAGCCTTCAGTCAGATACTTGGCATTGTAGACATCCATGTCTACCCGAGTGTCCATGTACTGTTTGCGCAGAGCTTTGATGCGCTGCATATAATTACGAGCCATTGAAAAAACCTCCTTTTTAACATTGATGGTGGGATTCGTTTATTCGCTCGTTCTTCTGACGTCAGAATCATCTAGTGTTTGCAGCCTACAGGCGACGCAAAAGGCTGCCTTGAAATAAGGTGTTGACCGTTTCCCCCTTGATTATCGTCCTCTCACCCCGACCTTCAGTACGTTTCTCAGATAGTCGATGCTTTCGATACAAGCCTGAAGTTCTTTTTCACGGGCAACCTCGGCAGAATCGTCTCCCATTGACCACTCAATCTCAAACGTAATGCGATCCATAGGAGAGTTATCCTTGACGGTCTGCAAAACCTTAGCACAATCGATATCTCCCTTACCAATAGCAACCCCGATAGAATGTGTACCGTTCGCGTCGACGACCAGTGCATTATCGCAGAAGTGGCAGCAGAAAGCATATGGAGCCAACTTATTGACTGCTGCTTCCGGACCTTCCAGCACAACCAGGGAATTGATGGTATCCACGCAGGCTCCTACTTGTGGATGGTTGATCTGCTCGATCAGCCAGATTACCTCGTCAGCATAGGTATCACAATGGTTTTCGATGGCTACCTTAAGCCCAGTCTCTTCGATCAAAGGGATATTGGCCTTAAATTCATTGTAGCGTTCGCTCAACTGGCGCATGACATCGGGATGGAAACAAGTACCATATAGTGGTCTCGGACGCTTGATATCCAAGCTGAACTTGACCAGATCAGCACCGATAGCTTGGGCTTTGCAGAGCGCGCTCTCCACTGTCTCATTGACACGTGGATCACATGGTGCATCAAAAGAGGCATTGAATTCCAAATAAAGACCATGGGCCTCAGCAGCAGCCTTCACCTCAGCCAGACGTTTTGCATCGTCATTTTCTAGGTCGACGTTAGTGATGTGTAAACCATCCAACCCCCACTCAACCGCCAAATCCATCAACTTCATTAAATCAATCGTTTTAGCATAGGCATAGTCTCCCTGGTGACCCCAGCTCTCACCCAGTCCGCTAAGATGCAGGGTATAAGTATGCATACCGAGTTTCATTTGCTTTTCGTGATTTTTGGTCATTGTACATTTTTCCTTTCCTAAATCAAAAGATTTAACAGCTAATATTCTAACGTTCTGCAGCAGAACGTTGGAATAAATGAAAAGACCGCTGTCTGGTTTTAAAATACTTTTCATTTTATTTATATTGCAAAATTCATACCAATGCTGTTATGAAAAAAAGAAAATTGTGAAAATAGAGAAAAGTCAGGCATCCTCTATTGCTTATCAAAGCTAGGTATCTTATGCCATATCAGTAATTAGTAATGTTTCAAAACTTCCCCCCCAAACTAGAAAAAACAAATGTATTCTCAGGCTTTCTGTAAGCACACTGCAAAATATTTTTGCAGGTATTTACGGAAAATTCAGACAATTACTTCTTTTTAATCTACTAGAAGCTTATATGTAGTGCACATGCCTTGTGCAAAATATTTTTGCACCATTTTCGTATTAAGTGCAAAAAAAATCAGCAGGCTTTTCTTGTATAACGGCGCGATAACAATCACAGCAGACAAACAAAGAAAAACGATTTCTGCGGTATTGCCTGTAGAAATCATTTTGGTCTTTTGTCTAAAGTGGAAGATGCCCTACTCACAGCCCAGGCCATCGGAGCCAATTTGGACAGGTTTAGCCTGGACATTAAAAGATGGAGGGCGTCAACCTGTTGACCGTAATAAACTCCCGTACTGTGATCCCTTTGCCATACGAGTCAGAAAGAAGCCCATATAGGAGGTGTAAGTCATGAAAGCATTCCCAGAAAGGGTCCATTCACTGACCACCGGTTCTCTGGAGCCATGGTGTTATTGTAGATAATCTTGCCGATGAAATTGTCCAGAATGGTACCAAGTATTGCATATGTCCATCAGCGAAACCCAATCTAAAGATTCAAAGAACGTTATGGGATTCCGCTCAAGATGTTTATCCCATGTATGACTTACATCACAAATGGGATATTGAACCTTTTATTGATCTAAATAAAATTAGATTACATAGTCCAATGCTGCCTTCAATACGGAAATACGTTCCGGATTTTCAGCAATTCCAAGGCTCTTGATTAACACGTCATGCAGCAATTCCATATTTTTCGGCGTTTTGACAAAACCAATTTCCGTTAAGCGCAAAGGCATCTTAGCATAGCGCATTAATGCTTCCACAGCCTGAACCTCATATAAAGAATCACCATTGTAAAGCATCTGGACAAGTACGCCTACTGCAACCATTTCACCATGATAATATTCCTTTGACTCCTCGGTAAAATGATCTCTAAAACCATTATAAATGGCGTGTGCCAATGCCAATTGACCTGAACCGCTCGCAAAACCGCTGATCAAAGATGTGTGGAGCAGATTTGACAATATATAGTCATCAAAATTCGCAGATTCCACTCCTTTATCATATACATCATGAAAATGCTTTGTCAGAAAATCATGGAGAGATTCTGCATTTGAAATTTGAGCCCGCTGTACAACCGTGGGATGTAGAGAATGGGATACGCTTAGTATACCCTCCGGCAACTTGGCCATAGAGTCCAAGATTCCAGAAGCTAATAACCGTTTTGGCGCAGAACCTATCAGGTCATGGTCAGCAATGCAGACATCAATTTCCTTGTTCAAATATATAAGCCCATCCGTCTTGCCATCATCTTTATACATGACAGCTACTATTGAAGTTGGAGCACAAGTCGCTATAGAAGTCGGCACTGTAATAATCGGCAAATCAGTATAGCTTAAGACAGCCTTGGCCTGGTCACTCGCTAAACCACCGCCTACTCCAACAATAACCGTACACCCATTTTCTTTGGCCATCCGCGCATATTTCTCAGCCCATTTGCGGGTACATTTATATGGATGCTTATTAAGCACCACTTCCGCACCGGCTTTTTTTAAATCATTTCCTGCAGCATTCATTACGCGATCAACAGAGCCGGGACCTCCAATAAGAAAGGCCTTGCCACCCAAACGTATAATCTCCGGGGCCAGTTGGGAAATAGCATTCTTACCATAGAAAAACTTCCCACAACCAATTTTCAATAAATTTATTTGTTTTGACATTATCAATATCTCCTTCCGATCAGAGTTTCCGTGTTAGACAAATTACGTCTCCTCCGCGATACGATGTAAATCACTATCTTCCGTATAGCAGATCATTGTTAACGATAAGCAAGATTTCACCGTTTGGGACGACGTATGGCTGTCCTTCAAGTATTCCGCTAGGTTACAGTTTCTGCTTTCTTTTCATATACTCTTTCTTTGTTGAGTCACCGACATCCGCATGGTGGTAATACTATTCCTTTGAAATATTACCGGCAGTACGGACAAGAACGGGTTTCATGGCATTGACCCATGCTTCAAAACCGCCAGCCTTATCGATCAGCTCTAGTGCCTGCAGATTAATGCCACCGGGAGTGCTGACGGTAGCCATCGTGTGGACTGCCTCATGATCCTTGCCGCAAGCTTCCTGAGTAACTGCTGCAAACATAGTTGTGACGAAATTGGTAGCAGCGTCGGCAGGCACGCCTTCGGCAATGGCCCAATCGATGAGATGATCCAGAATTGCGAACATAGGAACAAAGCAACCACTGATTGAGCCGAAGACCGCAGCCTGATAACGACTGTTAACGTTTACGATCTTACCAATGTGACCAAAGATCTCCGCAGCCTCGGGAGTAGGGGGACACTGAACGATGGGGCCGGGATAGAAGGACAGGTACGTGCCGGGAATCATGTGCAGGATGGTATCGACCTTGCAGTTCATCCATGAGGAAATTTCCTCAACGGTCTTATCGAACATAACATTGATGACCTTCTGCTCAGGGCGAAAAGTCAGTGCTTCCATAACCTCCTTGCCGCTACT
>JBEQCC010000247.1:0-5049 GCA_041639455.1 Pelosinus sp.
CCTTGTCGTATCCCTTTTCGATAGCATTCCTCTTCTTTTGTGACATAAAATTCTTTTACAACTCCAGTTCCAAGCATTCTAGCCCCTGATTCATGTATTTGCCCAATCCGCTCTCTACTAAAAGAAGCAATAATTACACCCTGGTCATCAAGGATATTTACATTTTTATTTAATTCAGCAGCAACGATATCAACTAAAGATTGAGCAAATTCAGCATCCATCCGTCCATAAGTATTGTTCATAATTCACTCCTCCGCAATGACTTGTAACATACATTTTTTTATTTCTTTTTGAAAAACTTGTACTTTCCTAGTAACGGTTTCTGATACGAATCTAGTGATTAACAGCTAATCTGATATTGATTAAAATGAGCAAGAAATTAAATATGTTTTGATTATAGAGGCGCAAATATTATCAGTATATACTAGATAGTGAGTTGGCAGCAATGAACTATATAGAAAGGAATAATTGCCGAAACAACAAATAATGCCATTTCTTGTTATTGGGCTTGTATTAAATAAGTACAAAACTGTCATCTAAGTTTTTTTCAGATGTAAGTGTTATTTCACGCAAGCGAAGAAAACATAAGCTAAAAAACCTTGACGCGTTTTTTTAGAATTTAGTATATTAAAAAGTGGTGGTCTCTGCTATGAGGTCACCACTTTTTTATTTCACTCTTGAGATAAGTGTGTATCGAAAGGCAAAACTTACTAGGGAAGTGCACCTCTATTTCTGTGTTATAATGTTATGTAAACAAAATAGAAAGTTGGAGGCACATTCATTATGGATTCTTTCTCTCATGCACTTGTTGGCATCGCTATTGCAGGATTATCTGGTCATCCTTTGTCCATTTATGATCCGATTTATCTAACTGCCATTCTTGGTGCGCAAGCGCCGGATTTTGATATCATTGCACAAATAAAAGGAAAATTCTCTTATCTTAGGCAGCACCGTGCTTTTTCGCATTCCATCCCGGGCTTAATTCTATGGTCGTTCCTGATCAGTGCAGTTGTATCTAGGATTATGCCACAAGCTAATTTCCTTTCCTTATTGGGATGGGCTTTCTCCGGTAGTTTATCTCATATCATTATGGATTATTTTAATACCCATGGCGCTGCTATCTTATGGCCAATTCAGAAAGAACGCAAAAGCTTGCAACTTTTAAACGTATTTGATCCTATACTCATCGCACTATTACTTAGTGTATACGCTTTTGATTTTACAATGTTTACATTATCATGCCTTACGTTTATCATTCTTGCAGCATATATATTTTTTAGAATGGTCTTGCGCAAAAAAGCAAAAAAACAGCTTCATCGACTATTTTCCCAACGAGAAATTCTACAAATCACTGTCATGCCATCATTAAAACGCACATTGTTCTGGGATTTTGTTTTAGAAACAAAAAATGCGTACTTGGTCGGACAATTAGGAACCATTTCTCCGGCATTAAAACTTCATGCTGATTTAGCAAAGCAAAAGGATCTTTCGAATCTTACTTTACAAGCAAAAAAAACCCGAATCGGAGACTTTTTTGCTAGCTTTACGCCTTTTATTTATTTCGCAGAACAGAAAAATACTCATTCCACCTCGGTTACAATTTATGACCTTCGCTATGTTTTAGATAAACAATTTCTTCATCGGGCTACTATTCTTTTCGATCATACTACTAACCATCCCACTACTTCTTATCTTCATACTTACGGCAGCACTACCCAGATCCCTTGTGACTTACACTAAAATTATCAAAACTGCTATAGAAATTTAATGGACAATTTTTATCTAATTCCTTTATCATTAAAAAATTGTCCATACTCCTTATCACGCACTAAAATATGCTTAGTAATCCATTCTTTAAGAAACATAAAGGTTGGAAAGGACAATGCCGCCGTCCCTTTTTTATGCTGGTCTAAGAATTTATTCACTTCGGTTATATAATATCCATGTTCTTTTTTATGCTCTAAATATTGAGGATAACCAAACTGTATCATTACTTCTTCTTCTGCGGAAAAATGATACTTCACATAGTCTAACAATTCAACTAAGATATGTTGTGTTAATTCTCTTTCTTCTTCCAGATTCTCACATTCAAATACACGATGATATACATTATTGAATAAAGTCAGTAATTTTTTATGATCATCGTCAAATCTTTGAATTTTTGTTGAAAAGCTTTCATCCCATTCAAAAAACTCCATATTTAGCTCCTCCATTTTACTTGCATTCTCTTTGTCATTTACCTAAAAAAGACAAGTTCCTACTTACTCATTATATAATTTATCTAATAAAATATAAACATTCTTTCTGGAAAAGAGAGCTAAACAATACTGTTTTTCTCTTTTACTTATGAGCAAATTCATCAATTAATTGTTAAGTAGAGACTATTTTTATAATTTTTATAATTTTTTTTAAAATTTAGTAAAAATCCTCTTTACTTTTATATCAATTCAGCGTATGATTTAGGAGCACTTAAATAGATTGATTGAATTTCTCATCTTTCTTGTTAACGTAACTTTAACAAGAAATAATGAATATTTTCATTACCTATTTTA
Source organism: Pelosinus sp. (assembly GCA_041639455.1). GTDB lineage: Bacteria > Bacillota > Negativicutes > DSM-13327 > DSM-13327 > Pelosinus. Next base: position 2,553 of record JBEQCC010000247.1, read on the forward strand.
GTAACAGATTTTAGGAGGCTATACAACACATGAACCAAGACAAAACTTTAACTTGCCGCGATTGCGCAGACCAATTCGTATTCTCAGCTTCAGAACAAGATTTCTTTGCTGAAAAAGGCTTTACTAATGAGCCAGGACGTTGCCCTTCATGCAGAGCAGCTCACAAACAAAGAAACGGTAACGGTCGCAACAGCAGCTTCCAACAACGTGAAATGCATGATGCAACTTGTGCAGCATGTGGCGTTCAAACACAAGTTCCTTTCCGTCCAAGTGGTGATCGTCCTGTTTATTGCAGAGATTGCTTTAGCCAGAACCGCTAGGATGTCAGAGTCCCTGTCTATGACAGGGTCTTTTTTATTTTTTAGAATTTGCTATCTTTATTTAACCTCAATTAGATTTTGTCGCTAGGTACACGCCTGTAACAATCCCCAAGGTTCCTATACACTTAAATAATGTAAAGGATTCTCCTAAAATGAAAACAGATTGAAAAATTGTGAAAATAGGTACCAAATTGACAAATACTGCAGCCCGAGATGCACCAATTTTTTCAATGGCAAACAATTGAATTAAATATCCTAATACAGACGCAAATATACTCATATATGCAATTGATAACCAACCAGCTACACTGGTTTTAAATAAATAAGATGCAGGATTTTCTGCTATTACAAAGGGTATGGATATGACTACGCAAACTAAAAATGTATAGGCTGTCACCATTAATGGTGACAAACAATACTTCTGCATATAAGAACGGCTTAAAAGAGCATACAATGCCCAACTAAAAACAGCGCTAAACATGAGCATATCCCCAAGATTAAAATTAAACGTAGAAATCAGCAGCCAATCTGCATTCGTTACGATCAGAAAGACACCTGAAAAAGAAAAGATAATACCAATTAAACGTTTTGGTGTCATATGTTCTTTGAAGAATAAAACCGCCATAAGAGTTGTCAATATAGGATTGGTTGCACCAATCAAAGAAGAATTAATAGCTGTAGTGTATCGTAATGCACTAAAAAATAAGACATGATAAAAAAAAGTACCTATAATCCCTAACATAGTAAGAGGCAGCCACTGATTTCTTTTTGGTAACCATTTCTCCCTCTCCCTACTATATAACAAAAAGAATATAAACGGCAATGCAAGCAGGAAACGGAAAAAGGTCAGGGCAACGGGCGGAAATTGCAGTACTGCGATTTTCCCTGTTATAAATGCACCCGACCAGAAAAGGGCTGTAATGACCATTAATAGACAAACTTTATTTTCAGACATCCATAGCCTCCTTATCGTATTTCTTGCAGAATTATTTCACCACTCTTAATAAAGGGTTTTACTCTCGCCTGCCTTTATACTAAAATAGAAATAAAAGAATTATAGGGAGGTTTTTTTATGGCTGGCTGTAATGAACAAAATTGCACCTGTCCAAAGGCAGATTGCGAACGCCACGGTAAATGTTGTGAGTGTATCAATTTCCATCGTAAAAAAGAAAATCTTGTATATTGTTTACGAAAGTTAGGAACAAAGAACTAATTATATTTTATGTAAAGGGAATAAGAAGGCTTTTACTAAAGACTAGTAAAAGCCTTCTTATTCTTTATATGTGACTATCTAGTACAATGATTGCAAAACCTCTTCGCACTGGACAGTCTTCCATGCCTGGATATCATTTGTGAATTACCATAACACTTATCGTAAATGACCAGAAGAATTAACAGAAAACGTTCCGATCCCTTCCATTCCTTTAACAGCGAATCCTTTACTGATAATATTACGTAAGGCTACTCTACTGCGATGAAGGCGGGACTTGACCGCATTGATATTAATATTTAGGATTTGTGCAATTTCGGAACTTGAAATTCCTTCAATATCATGTAAAACAAGGAGAATCCTCTGGTTTTCGGGCAATTTTAAAATGGCCTGCTGAACCAAGTACTGCTTATACTTAACCTCACACATTCTATCTGGATCTTCATTTGGCTGCTCTATGGGCAACATCATCGAATGGTATAAACTCTCATTCCATTCTACCTGATTTACAGTTTGATTCCTTTTCTTGCGAAAGTTAAAACAGACATTTGAACTTAAGCGATACACCCACGTGTATAAACTGGACTTTTCCTTAAAATTATGCATAGATCGATTTACTTGGTATAAAATCTCTTGCAAAGCATCCATCGCATCATCATGATTTCCCAGCATTTTATATGCTAAAGCATATAATCTAGCTTGGTATTGATTTATAAACAGCTGTAGTGCCTGATCCTGGTCACCTTGCCGATAGGATGAAAGGATCTCTTGATCAATGGACTGTATAATCTCACTCATAATTATAATTCCTTTCCAGGGGATTTTTTATAATTATATCACTATGTGAGAAATAAGTCAGCTTTGAGTCGCGGAATATATTTTATAACGCATTTCCCGTAATAATAAGATACCGGAAAGTATCAAAGCCAATATTAGGGCAAGAGCAATAACAATAACGACTCCCTCC
>JBEQCC010000248.1:0-5100 GCA_041639455.1 Pelosinus sp.
CGCTTTGGGTATGTGCTAAATCTAATGTCGGCATGATTGCTGTATTAGGATCTCCTAGAAGATCATTTGAGTTATAAAACCTTCTAGCAATAAAAACCTCTGTGAACGGCAATATGACTGTCTGACCCCCTGCAAATAAAAATTTGCAATATAAGGTGTCACTTGGATCTGTTACAAATTCCATGCTCTGAGGTCTTAAAGGCCATATCCCTGTTAAATTACCTCTTTGATCTTTTTGAAGATAAGCAAAACAATTGTTATAGAGATAATAGTGGGTTATCAGCTTATAAAGCATATCGTAAGCCGTCATATAAAGATTGGGCCTTACCTGCAAGATTCTATTCAATCCGTTATCACCTGGCGATCTCTGCTGCTCTATCGTTATAACGTGCGTTCCTTTGAGCTTTGCAGCATTTCTCGCTATTGAATCAACGGCTGACCTGTAAATGTTACTCTCGTAGGCATCCCCACTAAATGGGGAGAATATTGCTGGCCCTCCATTCATAACTTCTACTCGGTCTGTATCTGATGGGCTTTTCTTAGGTTTAAATAACTTTTCTAAAAAACCTACCATTCATATCATCACTCCAAACTATGTTTTATTTTATTTATTATTGTTTCAATAGCATTTTTAGGAGTTGGATCACTCACACCAAACGAGTTTTTAGATTCTAGTTTTTCCTCACGTCTTTTTACTTTTCGTTGCTCACGTTGCCTTTTTCTTTGATTTTGGGACATGAAAAGACCTCCCTTTGCTGGTACTATTTTTACAAACACCCAGTCTTAAAAGCTACTTATTTTGTTTTGGTTGGTATCAGTTTGTTTTCATTGCTTTTATTGTGCTTTTTGCATATTGCACTGTGCTTTATGTATATTCTAACATACTTTTTATAATTTTTCTAGATATTAATTACATTCTTTTACTTTTAAAACCCGCCCATATTTCAAGACGTTAATAGCATCCACTATGGCAACGACCTTTTCATTATCAACACATATATCTTGTATGCCATCACCTTCATCTTCACCCATAAAGACTGTGTTTTCGATACTGGTATACAACTCATAATCACGAACATCCTCTTCCATTTCATCCCCATAATCTTCTAGTAATAACCCTACTAATACCTGATATAAGCCTTCAATCAATGCCAACTTGCTTTCATCCTTGGTAAAGTTTGGACATATGGCTGGCCCTCCGTTATAAGTACCAATTGTCACAACATCAGAATCATTGTTACAACTTCCTTGGCTATTAAAACTGCACTCATTAGCATGACACACATATATTTTTTTGTTCATTATTAAAAACCTCACTTTATTTTATTTAATTATCGACCTCGTCAACATCTCATTCCAATCTTTTACATTCAGCTCAATAGGTGGCAAATATGTATTCGTTCCATGCTTGCCCCTCATATCATCGGCAAACTGTCTGCCTGCTCCGTCTTGATCGACACAACAACAAACCTTATTTAACGGTATATTATGAAGTTTCGCCATGTTTATAAGTGTCTGCTCTTTCAGTCCTGCCATTGACACTAGTAGCCGCCCGTTCAATTTTTCATAGTTTAATGTAATGAAACTTAGTAAATCAATTGAACTTTCAAATACGATCATTCTATTTAATTCGGCCCCTAGCTTGATGTTAAATCCATAACCTAACTTACTACCTGCCGCTATGCCTTTAAATGGCTGTTGGCCCGTTCCTCTGATCTCGGCCCCCACTACTTCACCAATATCATTCGTCATTCTAAAAACTGTATTGCCGTTCGTGTCTTGATATATTAAATGCTGATCGAAACACAATTTTAGTGCCGGCTTATTTATTCGCCTTGTTTGCAGCAAATAGGCTATAACTCTTTTAACATTATCGGCCTTATCTGGCATTACTAAAATTCTCGCGGCTTGATTTTGAGCTACCAATGGAACAACCTGTCTACTCTGTTCGCCTGTCAATTCCTTTATCGCTTCCAGGAATGGCATATTATAAAATTCTTGCAAGAAACTAAGCGAATTACCCTTACTGCCTTTTGAGTTCCAGCAGTACATATTATTGTAAATTTTTATGCTATCGTGAATTTTATGATAATATCCCTTCCCATCCCTTGCCAGTGGTTCACCTCTTGCAATAAGGTAATTAGCCAAATCTGCTCGTCTTGCTTGTTGAATTATTGATTGCTCTATTGCCATTTTGCTTATCTCCTTTCTTAGAACGGGGAACCCGGCAGGGTAGGAAAATAAATATAAAACTTCACTTGATTTCATCTTCCTTTTTTTGGTGGTTTCTCCTAATTTATCAAACTAACCATTGGAACACTTATTAACCTATGGAACACCCCTGGAACACGGTCATTGTTCCACTATAACCCAGTATATATATAGCTTGGCAGGTCATTGGAACACTGGAACACCAAAAAGCACTACAAGAGTTTCCTTGCTCCACGTTATACCCCTTATTACTACTTATATAAATCTTTATAAGAATATAGTGTTCCAGTGTTCCAACATCCTTTAAACCCTTATAGAATTTATGTTTCTGTGGAACACCTCTGGAACACCCTGGAACACCACCTGTTCCATTTTTTAAATTTAATCATCTCTTTCCCAACCTCTTTTTTTACCATAGCCATACATTTGTCTAGGATTTTTAAAAGCCGTCCAACCTTTGATCTGACTCATAATATCTCTTATTCGTCCAGAATGTGAAGGAGTCAATTCTTTCTCTTTTCCATCAAAACATTCATACCAAATTATTTCAGTGGCTATCAATTTTCGCTTGTTACTTCCACATGTTAAATGTCTGTTTTTGTTTATGTAATTTTGCTTTTCGTAATCCTTCATGGTGTTCCAGTTTGAAGGTAGTACAATTTCCAAATAATTTATAACCGTATCGGCCCATGAGTCTTGAATCACATATTGTTGTTGTATTGATTCAGCTATTTTTTCAATTTCTTCAGGTAAACATAATGTTTCGCCTGATTTATGCAACATTTTAGCTTCTGCAAGTATTTGATCACGTTCGCCCGGCAGATCGTTCCAAACATGTTTCTTTGCAGCACCTTTAAACACTTCAACGGTCCAAAACCTACGATTTCCTGTAACATCTTTTAGAAATTGCTCTGAATTAGTAGTTCCGACTGTTATGCTCATTCGTGGTATCTGCATTACATTTTTGCCGTATGGCTGCCTATAGGAATCATACTGGGCAGACATATGAGATTTAATTAGCTCTGCTTCTGCTTTTTTCATTGATACAAGCTCGCCCATTTCGCATAACCATTTTCCTTTGATCGACTCATATGTTTTCGCAGAATCGCTAGTTATACTGATCTTATCTGTAAACCAATCACCGCCTAAAATTCTAAAGAGTGTAGATTTATACATACCTTGTACACCTTTTAAAATTAAACATTCATCGAATTTACAGCCTGGTTCATATGCTCTACGGATTAATGCTATTAATATTTTTCTAGTGACTGCCCTTACATATGCTGTATCTTCTGCGTTCAAATAGTCGATCAATAATGAATCAACCCTTGACATTCCATCCCATTGCGGAAGCCCATCAAGATAATCAATTAAGGGGTTATGCTGTATCGACATGCAAAATTCAGCAAATGAGTTTTCAATGACACTAATATTTGAAATACCATAATTATTGTGCATGTAGTTAAAAAGAGACTTATAATCACCGTCTGACATCATTTTTTTATCAGTGGTGGTATACTTATCATCCTTATGCGACCACGGCAACCCTGTTGTTTTAAAAGCTGTACCAACTGTCATATCATAACTAAATTTATCTTTAAGCTTCGGATCATTAATTAATATAATTAAGACATTTGAAGGAATTTTCAATATTTTGCCTTCATCATCACGTTTAAGTTTTTTTGTCCAATCGGCTCTATTTATTGGCGTTACTTTCTCAGCTAATTCCATATAACCACCCCCATTGTGCTGCAAAAAGTTCTAATACTAATCAATAATTAAACACCTTATTTCACGACCACCCTTGTTGGTAGTTTATTTTATTTTACGAATAACCCCATATTGCTGTTCTGGCTCTGCTTCGCCTTTCTCTTTCTGATCGATCCACGCAAGAACTGATTCGAGTCTAAAAAATATACGCTTACCAACCGAGAAGGAAGGCATACCACCTTGTATTCTCCATGTTCTGATTGACCAGGCGGTTATGATCTTACCTGTTGGATCTAATTTTAAAGCAAGTTCTTTATCATTGAGTACGGTATCTATATTCATATTAAATTCCCCTTTCTTGTTATGGTTTTAAAAAAGCATCTAAGCACCAACTAGGAATAACATATCGCTTAACTCCAACTTTTAAGGCTTTAAGCTGCCCCAATTTAATCATTTTGTCTACCGTGTTCATTGACACCCCTATTATTAAACACACTTCTGTTTTGCTGAAGGCTTTTTTATTCATATCAATTTCTACTTTTTTTACTGCTCTTGGCATTATACATTCCTCCTTTGGCATTTATTAAACTAACTATTATAGTCTTTTAAGCCCCAATAGTTCCTTTATTGTTTTATTCAAATTCTCTTCTCTATCTAACCATGGCTATGTAGAGTTAATGGTTTAAATTAAACGCTACTTAAGAGCGTCTAATTTTTTCTTAGCCTGATCTATTTCGTAAAGCCATACAAGAGTTAAAAACTTTTCAAGATGCGGGACCATTTCATCATAATTCTTCATCCATTCAGGCAAATCTATTTTTACTTTTTTACTATGTGAAATTATTTGACTATTTGTTTCACTTTGCCGTTCTTCGCGCAATCTGTCTAATTCATCTAACATAGGATAGGATTTTCCAGTTTTTCGTTCTTCTGTGACATTCTCCATTAATGTTTTAATGTCAATCATGACATTTATTTTAATACCAGCTTAAATGTTTCGGTCAACGTTTTTTCAATGTTGTATATTTCACGCATCATTAGTTTACTTCTTCTATTAACTGCAACATTTAAAACTTCAATATCGTTAATTTTAATAAACTCAATTAGTTCTTCTGTTGTGGGATTTAAAATATATTTTTTTTCATGTTTTTCCAGTAATCTAATTGTTAATTTCGAACC
>JBEQCC010000249.1:0-5091 GCA_041639455.1 Pelosinus sp.
GAAAACCGAGCCTATGCTCGGTTTATCAAAGATATAAATTTAGATACATATAAGAAAAAATAGCTAATCACATTACTATGTCCTGAATTTTTACATATTACGATCTAACAATGCTTGCTCTCGCACTCGTTTTAAACCATCCTTTATTGTTTTTGCTCTAACTTCGCCAATGCCTTCTACATCATCTAGTTCAGCAATCGTAGCATTATAAATACAAGGTAATGTTTTAAAGTTAGTTACTACATTTTCCACAATGGACATTGGCAAACGAGGAATTCGCTTTAAAACGCGAAACCCATGAGGTACCACTGGAACATCCAATATATTCGGCGTAGCTCCATAACCTAAAATGCGGCAAATGGTATAAGGCTCTAAACTTTCCTCCGGCAATACAGCCAATTGTTCGCGTACCTCTTGTACTTGACATCCATTAAAGCAATAGTCTTTAAGTAATAGCTCCATATCATCCTGCTCCGCCATCAACTCTTCTAATTGCATACTTACCAGGCGACCTTCACTGCCTAATTCAATGACATGACGCTCGATCTCCATTGCAATACGACTCACCTGTTCTACACGAATAATAATTTCCGCTACATCTAATAAAGTTACAAAATCTTCAAACTCTAAGGCACTTAAATTGGTCAAACTCCGCACTAATACTTTGCAATATTTCTCCAACGTCTGCAACGCTTGATTGGCACGGCTTAAACCTACTGTAATATCCTTTAGGGTATATCGTAAATCACCTAGATACATGGTAATTAAATTCCGTCTTTGTGAAATAGCAATCACCAAACCCCCGGTTTGTTTGGCAACTCTTTCCGCCGTACGGTGCCTTGTACCTGTTTCTGTCGTAGGAATTTTTGAATCTGGCACCAATTGTGCATTGGCATATATAATATTTTTAAGATCGGAAGATAAAATCAACGCCCCATCCATTTTTCCCAATTCATAAAAACCAGCAGGAGTATACTCACAATTTAGTGAAAATCCACCATCTACTACATCCAATAAAGGCTGATTATTACCTACTAATACCAAGACCCCCATCTTGGCCCTTAAAATATTCTCTAACCCTTCTCGCAGCGGTGTGCCAGGAACTAATTTTTTTATCGTTTTTACGAATTTTGGATCCCATAATTTATCTTGCCGCTTTTTCGTCATAGAAATACCGCCCCCATTGCTTCAATTACATTACTAACCCCAACTATTTTCAGTCCTTGCTGACGTATTTTGAGTCCTGTTAAATTACCCGCTGGGATCACAAATCGTTTAAATCCCATGGTAGCGGCTTCACTAATACGTACATCTACTCTTGACACCATACGCACTTCACCTGTTAGACCAACCTCTCCCATAACCACCGTATGAGCATCCAATGATATGTTGCGAAAGCTAGATGCTACCGCAAGAATTACTGCTAAGTCCGCAGCTGGCTCCGTTACTTTAATACCACCTACGGCGTTCACATAAGCATCCTGATTTCCTAACATCAAACCTACTCTCTTTTCTAACACTGCCATTAATAAAATCAGTCGATTATAGTCAAAGCCAACTGCCATACGCCTGGGCATACCAAAGCAAGTGGTGCTCACCAAAGCTTGGATCTCGATCAACAAGGGTCTAACACCTTCCATACAGGCTAGCACTACAGATCCTGGAGCGCTTTCTGGCCTCTCGGATAGCAGCAGCCCTGAAGGATTTTTGACCTCCATAAGTCCATCTTCCTCCATGGAAAAAATTCCACTCTCATGGGTTGATCCAAAACGATTTTTTATGGCGCGAAGTACACGAAAAGCATAGGTTTTCTCACCCTCAAAATACAATACAACATCTACCATATGTTCTAAAATACGAGGACCGGCAATATTCCCCTCCTTTGTTACATGACCAATAATAGCAATAGGAATACCAGTTTCTTTTGCTAAGCGCAATAATTTTCCTGTGGATTCCCGTACTTGTCCCACGCTTCCTGGTGCTGAAGGAATCTCTGGACTATACATTGTTTGAATCGAGTCAATAATCATTAAGGCGGGTTTTAGCTGATTGGCAGAAAGTGAGATTTCATCTAAATTCGTCTCTGTCATGATCAACAGCTTATCACTTAATTTATTCAAACGCTCAGCTCGCATTTTTGTTTGAGCAGCCGACTCTTCACCAGATACATATAATACACTGCCATAAGTCTGACTTACACTACAAGCTACCTGCAGCAGCATTGTAGATTTTCCAATACCAGGATCACCGCCAATTAGTATAAGGGCTCCCGGAACAATCCCCCCGCCTAGTACACGATCAAATTCTCCTACCCCCGTTGTGAGCCTAGGCACAGCAAAATTGTCCACTTCCGTAATTGGACGCGGTTTAGCAGCATTACTGCTACTGTGACGTTTTTTCCCATCTTGCCTGCTAAGTGTTTCCTCCACCATACTATTCCACGACTCGCAACCGGGACAGCGTCCTAACCATTTCGGTGAATCTGCACCGCACTCTTGACAAACAAAATGAATTTTAGCTTTAGACAAATTCAGCTTACCCCTTCCAGATATCTACAAAATCACGACAGATAAGGATCCATTCTTTCCTGGCTCTCTAACTACACATAAGAGCATTTTATAACATGCACTACTATCGTTGCTATTATAAAATGCTCTTCGTGCTATTTCTTTTATTTTCCTGCAATAAATTACAAAATTTGTTATTTTTTCATCAATTTTACTTTTCCATCTGCATCAACGTCAATTAAAACCGTATCACCTTTAATTACTTGATGACGAAGCATTAATTCAGCGATTTCATCTTCGACTAATTTTTGAATGGCTCTTCTTAGAGGTCTTGCACCATATGCATAGTCCCGCCCCTCTTTTACCAATTCCGCCTTGGCCTTGTCGCTGCATTCTAAGTAAAGCGTATTGTCCTCCAGACGCTTACCTACATCCTTTAACATAATATCCACAATACTGGTAAGCTCTGCATCAGTCAGACTACCAAATACAATCATTTCATCAACCCGATTAATAAACTCAGGACGGAAAGTACGTTTTACTTCCTCCATCACTCTGTTCTTGGCATTCTCCGCTTCATTATTCATTTTATCATCCGCTAAGAATCCTAGCATAGTATTATCTCTGCGCAAATGCTTTGCCCCTACGTTAGAAGTCATAATAATGACCGTATTCTTAAAATCTACCTTACGGCCTTGGCTGTCAGTTAATCTGCCGTCTTCTAAAACCTGCAGTAAAATATTAAATACATCATAATGGGCTTTTTCAATTTCATCTAATAAAATAACTGCATAGGGTTTACGTCTAACTGCATCTGTTAACTGTCCGCCCTCATCATATCCAACATAACCAGGAGGAGCACCAATCAAACGAGAAACAGTATGTTTTTCCATATACTCTGACATATCTAATCGAATCATAGAACTTTCATCGTTAAACAAAGTAGCAGCCAATGCCTTTGCTAACTCAGTCTTGCCGACACCTGTTGGTCCTAAAAAGATAAAGGAACCAATGGGCCGTTTTGGATCTTTAAGACCAGCTCTGGCCCGACGTACTGCCCTAGCTACCGACTTAACTGCCTCATTCTGTCCAATTACTCTTTTATGCAGTTCCTCTTCCAAATTCAGCAGCCGTACCGCTTCTTCTTGGGCTAATTTTTCAACAGGAATGCCCGTCCAAACAGCTACTATATGAGCAATTTCTTCACCCGTAACCACAAGCTGCTCATTACCTTGCTGTTTCCACTCTTTTTGCTTACTTTCCAATTCATTTTTTAACCTTTTTTCTTCATCTCTAAGATGAGCCGCTTGCTCATATTCTTGTGCTGCGATAGCAGCTTCTTTTTCCGTCTGCAATTGTTTTAGTGTTTTTTCCAGCTCTTTCACATTGGAAGGAGATGAAAACGTTTTAAGACGGACACGGGCTGCTGCCTCATCCATGAGATCAATTGCCTTATCTGGTAAAAATCGGTCAGATATGTAGCGGTGAGACAAGGTAACTGCCGCTTCAATTGCTTCATCCGTAATACTGATTCGATGAAAGGCTTCGTATTTATCCCGAACCCCTTGCAAAATAGTAATAGCATCCTCTACCGATGGCTCACTTACTGTAATTGGTTGAAAACGCCGTTCAAGAGCAGCATCTTTTTCAATGTATTTTTTGTATTCATTAAGAGTTGTGGCGCCAATCACTTGTATCTCACCCCGAGCTAAAGCAGGTTTTAAAATATTTGCAGCATCAATCGCTCCTTCCGCAGCACCTGCTCCAATTAGAGTATGCAGCTCGTCAATGAACAAAATGACATTACCATCCTGACGAACTTCTTCTAAAACCTTTTTTAAGCGTTCTTCAAAATCCCCACGGTATTTCGATCCAGCTACTAACGATGCCATATTCAAAGAGATAATTCGCTTTACTCCGAGTATATCAGGAACATTATTCTGCACAATACGCTGCGCTAACCCTTCTGCAATTGCAGTCTTGCCCACACCAGGTTCACCAATGAGTACAGGATTATTCTTTGTACGACGGCTGAGGATTTGCAATACACGTTCAATCTCAGCTCCCCGGCCAATCACAGGATCGATCTTGCCTTCGCGAGCTAATTTATTCAGATCACGACCAAATTCTTCTAAGGTAGGCGTATTGGAACTTACTTGCTTTCCTCCCGATTGCTGCTGCTGAGCGCCTTGCCCGGCTGCAGAAAAGCCACTTAATAATTCGGATACTTTCTGGCTTAATACTTGTACATCTACATCAAGCCCGTCTAGTAATTGAGCCGCCACGCCTTCTCCTTCCTGAAGGAGACCTAATAATAAATGCTCTGTACCAACATAGTTATGCCCTAAATCAGCAGCGACATTAATTGCTAATTCAATGCATCTTTTCGCACGAGGAGTATAGGAAATTTGAGCATTAGCAGCTTCGCCGCGACCAACTAATTTTTCCACCTCCATCCGGACTGTCTCAATACTAATATTTACGGACAGCAGCCCTTTGGCTGCTATCCCCTCACTTTCATGCAATAAACCTAATAATAAATGTTCTGTACCTATATAGTCATGTCCTAAGCATATAGCTTCTT
>JBEQCC010000250.1:0-5080 GCA_041639455.1 Pelosinus sp.
CAAGCCGTGCATTAAAGGTTGTATCGGGTGCAATTTCAGCTGATAGCACCAAACGCATTCGCCATTCAAAATTGTCAGCTCCTCTAAGTCTTTGAGCTCCGGCGGGCGGATTATTACCTACGAAACGAATGCGGTTTTCCATGTTGAATTTTATAGGATTTTTTTCTTCAAATTTAGTTGTTCGTTTTTCTAGTTTATCAACCTGGGCCTTAAGAGAACTTAATTCAACGTCATACTCCTTTGCTAACTTTTCAATTAATGCCTTATTGGCTGCATCAGCTTTTTCCACTTTAGTCATAGCATTACCCACAATTAGTGCCATTTCATAGCGAGACAATACACGGTCTCCGCGGAAAGTACCATCTTGATCACCTTCGACTATGCCAGCTTTAGCCAATTGCTTTACCGCATCATAGGCCCAATGTTTCGCTGGAACATCACTGAATATCTCCTCCGTAGGAGCTGCCATTGCAGTTCCTGTAAGGATAAATACGAACATAAGAACTAAAATAACTGCATCTTTCTTCTTCTTTGGAATACTGCTGTCAAGATCCTCCCATATCCTCCTTCCCTCTTTGCAGTTTTCTTCAGTACATAGACCAATACTGAGAATACATAGACCACTTTCTTGTGAAAATTGTAGTACAGTTTTCACAATATTTAAAATACTTCTTTTTTATTAGGTATCCATAAAATTAGCTTATAGATATGAGGAACTACGACGATTTTTTTATACCAAACTGCACATTCTAACTAAAAATAAAAGAAGAATATAGACAACTATAATGATTGAATTTAAATAAATTTGTAGTATAATGACTGCAATAGCTTAATTATTTCTTTTTATTATGCTTTTATATATTCAAGCTAGAGGCAGGAGGAATAGTATGGACTACAAAGACTGGGTAATCCTAAAAACAATCAACAAGGAACGTAACCTCACCAAGACAGCCCAACGTCTTTTTACTTCTCAGCCAGCATTAACATATCGTCTACAAAACTTAGAGAAGGATCTTGGCATTAAAATACTAAATCGCCACTCAAATGGCGTCTTTTTTACTCCTCAAGGTGAATACTTATTAAAATATGCAGAAGAAATGTTACGAACATGGGAGTATACCAGAAGCCACATCCAGACCATGGAAACCTCCATCCATGGCACAATACGATTAGGTGTTTCTTCAGTAATAGCCAAATTTAAAATGGCCCCTCTTTTAAAGGGGTTCAAAAAAAAATTTCCTGACATAAAATTTTCCCTAAATACAGGATCAAGTACCCTACAATTACCTGCTATGATACAAGAAGAACAAATCGATATTGCGATATTAAGGGGAGAGATTGATTGGCAGGGTCAAAGCCATATTATTGCTGAGGAGCCTATGTGCATACTCTTTTCTCAGCCTATAACAATGGAAAAATTATCCCATATTCCATGGATTCAATATGAAGCATCAACAATCACCAAATCCAAAGAGCAATTGTATGCCTGGTGGAAGGAACAAGCGAACCTGACTCCACCTTCTATCATTAAAGTAGACTCCATAGAAGCCTGTATTCAGATGGTTTCTTATGGTCTTGGTTGGTGCATTGTCCCTAAAATTCACATTCGAAACCGTCGCTCACTCTTCTCCAATCCTGTTATGTGGTCTGATGGACACACCATGCTACGAAAGACGATGATGATTTATCGTTCTGAAATAATAGAAGAACCAGTAAACAAGATGTTCATCGATCATGTATTACATGAATATCCGATTTAAGAAAAACACCCCAGTATACTCTTTCAGCCTTCCTCTAAAACTTATGATTTCTATAAAAAAGGAAGATAAAAAGGCAATTTGCCTTTTTATCTTCCCTTTTTCTTTTTTACTATACTATATCAAATTCTTCATAGTCTTCGCATCATCACTGTTCAGAGTATTTTATTTTCACTGATCAGATTGCATACAATTCCTAAATCGCTTAAATAAAAAGATCGACCGGAGTATATAACCTATAGCCATTGACCAGGCAAACTCCCGCAATCCCGAACGTAAAATAAAAACAAAGTATATAACTTTCGACTACACGAATGATCCAGCTTCCAAAGATTGTGCTGTACATAGGATTTTTCGTATCACCAGATCCCTGCAGTACTCCAGCAACCCCCATGCCATAACCAGGCATATAAGAAAAATAAGAAATATTTCCTGCTAAAAGAAACGCACTATACACATCCGTTCCGATCCGTACAATTAATCCCGCATAAAATAACTGCCCCAAACGCATAATTAATCGTTCAATAATTGCAGCACCTGAAAAACATTATTTAGCATATTTAGGCTCCTGCACGAGATGATATTGAGATTAATCCTGCCTGCCATTAAAGAAAGAATATATTTTCTTTAGCAGCTTAAGAACTGGATTAATTAGAAGCGGTATAAAGGCTAATGCAATCGGAACATAACTTGCCAATGTTCTAACCAAGGTGCCAGAGTGAGCATATGCGATTGTCGGAATAACAAGCATTACCATCATCAGTCGAATTACTCTCATCTTCCTACCTCCTTCCAGCTATAAAATCAATATAAGAACTGCCTAATTTTGCTATAATTCTTTTTTCATTATATCCCCCCACGGGGGATATTGCAATGTTTTTTTATTATTCCTAAGAATAGTACCCGCTCTTTGTCATTATCCAAAAAAGCCTCCTAAAAAAGGCATAGGAAAGTAAAAGTACAAGCAAAGCCGTACAAGAAGCATGAATAAGGTGAAATCAGTTAGGAATCAAAAATTAAATGATTTTAATACCTTCATGATACAGGAAAAAGGTACAGTCTCCTCATTTTCTTGAGAGACTATACCTTTTTGGCTTCAAAGTGACTTTTTCAGTGCCCTCCAAAAAGTAGGAGGATTATCATAAAGTTGGTTCAAGGAAATCCTTGTCCAACTGGTTCGGCGAATTCCGATAGTCTATATAGATAAACGGAGAAATCCTTTAAAATCTTATATATTAAGCAAGATGTGATTCGATCCGTTATAAATTAAATAGCCAATTTTCCTTTTTCATCTTCAATAATCAATTCTCCGCCATGCTTTAGCATTTTCTCACGTACATATTGAAAAACATGGATTCCATCATGATCCAAATGTCCTATATTATTAATATTAACAACAATACGCCTATACCCGTACTGCAAATGCTTCAGCATATTTTGCTCCAGAAAATTAAGATGCTCTACAAATACATCACCACTTACATTCATGTATACTTGTCGGTTATCAGTCGTTACCCATACAGACATCCATCTTCCTCCTTATTAAAAGTATATCTTATAATTATATGTTCCATCATTTATATTGATAATGATTATCATTTTATCAATATAAATACCATCTGTCAAATATTTTACTATTATTCAAGCAGATCTAAGTAACCCAAATCTTTCAGTGCTCATATACTAAATTAGATTCCCTTACTTACATGTTAGCCGCGGCTAACCATATTTTTTACTACAAATGTTAGCCATGGCTAATACTAAACCATTTGGCCAAAGGAGGAATTATAATGAAAACTGCAATAACAACAATTCCATTATCAACACTGGGTATAGGATCTGCTTGCCAGATTGTATCCCTTAATTTACAAGGCTTATTGCGTCGCCGCATTCTAGACTTAGGTATGGTGCCAGGAACGCCCGTTCGATGTATTCGCAAGAGCCCAGCAGGTGACCCTGTAGCCTACATGGTACGGGATACACTCATTGCTTTGCGTAGTGAAGATGCTAGCCAAATTCATGTGAATCCAATGTAATTTTATTATAACGTTAGCCATGAAATTTAGGAGGAGATTGACAATGAACCATTCCGCAACCGAAGAACACCATAAACTTTTAAGTGAACATTTTGGAGTTACAACGACTCCTGGACAATTTACAGTAGCATTAGCTGGTAATCCTAATGTGGGGAAAAGTACGGTTTTTAATGCACTAACCGGATTGCATCAGCATACAGGAAATTGGCCTGGGAAAACCGTTGATAATGCCCAAGGAAGTTTTACGTATTTAGATCGCTCTTTTTTAATGGTCGACTTACCTGGTACTTATTCGATCTTAGCCCATACAGTGGAAGAGCAAGTTGCCAGAGACTTTATTTGTTTTGGCAAGCCGGATGCAACATTAGTAGTATTAGATGCTACTTGCCTTGAACGCAATCTTAATTTGGCATTGCAAGTCATGGAAATCACACCAAAGGCTATTGTTTGTGTTAACCTGATCGATGAAGCAGAGAAAAAAAATATTAAAATCAACATCGCCGCATTAGAAAAAGACTTGGGTGTGCCGGTTATTGCCACAGCTGCCCGTAGTGGAATGGGTCTTGACGCTTTGCGTCAAAAACTTTATGAAATGTCTATAGGCTCTTGCCTCACAACTCCTCGACAAATTGCCTATTCCCCTGAAGTAGAAAATGCAATCCAACAATTGCTTCCAAATATTTCAAGATTGATCGGCCCCAAACTCAATCCCCGTTGGGTCGCTTTACGTTTATTAGATGGCGATCAAGCTTTCATCAACAGCATCACTCACTATCTTGACTTTGATCTACATCTGGCCCATTTGCAGGAGGTTGCTGTATGAGCGCCGCAATAAAACCTATGATCACCCTCGAGGAAATATGCACTGAGGCGGAGAAGATCCGCCTTAGTAATCCCAACTTAGATGATAAAATTGTATCTGATATTTATAAAAATGCCGAAATGATCGCAGGCCCAGCCGTAAGTAAAAGTTCCACTGGTTCATGCGGCTGGGATCATAAACTGGACGATATCTTAACTTCCCGACTATTTGGTTATCCTATCATGTTTGCTTTACTTACCATCATCTTCTGGATAACGCTTGCAGGAGCAAATGTTCCTTCACAAATGATTGCTGACACACTTTTTGCATTTCAGGATCAGCTTTTGATCTGGTTTGAATTAGCAGGAGCCCCCTCTTGGTTAACTGGTATAGTAGTCTTGGGTATGTTTCGAAGTCTCGCCTGGGTTATCGCAGTTATGCTGCCACCTATGACAATTTTCTTTCCCTTGTTCACACTGCTAGAG
>JBEQCC010000251.1:0-5057 GCA_041639455.1 Pelosinus sp.
TACCAAAGAAGAACTTGATAACGTTTATATTAGTCTGAACCTCTAAGACGTGGAAGTATATTTTATATACTGTACCACGTCTTTTTCCATGTACTGGTGAGGTCATAACAGCATAAATGGCAAATAAAGTGTAACAGGTGTAAAGTTTTCTTGAAAAATAACTATTTAACACTTCTTGGTGTCATTGAAGTCATGTAATTAAAGGTTTAACCTAATTTATTAATTACATGAAACCAATGATTAAGGAGGTGTTCAAAGTGGATATGAAACTATTAACCACATTCGCAGACGCAATACAAAGAAAGAAGATTATAAGATTAACCTTTGTAACCAAGGATTTGCAAAAACTGGTAAGAAAATGTGCACCATTAGATATGGCACCTAGTCGTAGAGCCAAGATGCCATTTTATAAATATCATGTATGGGACTTCAAGAGTCAACCAAAACCACATATTGTGAGTTTAAACCCAGAACAGATTATTCATGTAGAAGTATTGGACGAAGAATTTGAACCCAAAGACATTATTACTTGGGATACAACGAAATCTCCTTGGTCAATCATTAGAGACTGGGATCGTCTATCGTAAATTTTCATAGGATAGGTAATTTATATAAAACATCATATAAAAGGTGTCTATGGTAAACCAGAGTGACTAAAAGATAATCTTGTAACGAACGGGATTATCTTTTTTATATTTTAATGTCCGAAATATCACCGACCATTTATAATAAAACAAAATATAGAAATAGGAGTGGAGATCCATGAAGGACGAATACAAAAACCGATATCGAGAGATAGGTAAACGCATTAGCTTTTATCGCAATAAACGAGGAATGACCCAAGAAGAACTGGCGATAAAAGTAAATTGTAGTTTAAAGTACATTGACCAAATTGAAAACTATGATATGAATAGTGATTTTTCATGGTCGGTCAACCTGTTATTTGATATTGCTGATGCATTGGAAGTCGATGTACTTATATTCTTAGGATGCCTTTAAACCTTAGTCAAATTTTTGACTAGGGTTAATTTTTTTATTAAAAGTCCGTTTACGCAAGAATTTCGACTGGATACGATTAAAAATAAAGAAGGTGTCCATATGAATATAAATTTTAATGCAATTACTCCACGTTGTGGTATTTGCAAAAAATTCTATTCATCAAAAGATGATGATAGTTCAGGATTATGTCCAAAGTGTAGAACAGCGGATAGTCAGCCATTAATCAATAAACCAGCATTTACTATTGAAGACATTATAGAACCAGGACCTTATGGTGTTAGTAATACCCAAATGATACCAGCTATGAAAAAAGCGATTCAAGAAGAATCACTAGAGAAACTCAGATTGCTACAGAAGGTTTATTTCTATACCTTTCATAAATCCATAAGGTATCTCAATAAAAGCGAACGAGAGTATATCAATAATCACCTGATGCATCATTAAAAGTATTTACACCAGCTACCTATTAAAGTTTCTACTATTACTATAGGTAGTCAGTGTAAGGACTTTTAGTCCTTATAATATGTCACGTAAAGACATAGACAGGCTGCCGCGCCTTTGCGGGTCAATGACTTACGCTCCACTATGAAGGTTGCCGGTATGATTTATGATGACAAATAAAGGAGAGTGATTTTGTATTCAACAACAAAGATGGGCTTATTGTGGTATTGATACCCATAAGAATACTCATACTGCAAAAGTCATTGACTGTTGGCTAAAACCTCTTGGTGAAATTACCTTTGAAAATCGTCCAGGAAAGTTTGATCGATTCCTACAAGAAATAAAAACCATGAGTGGTCCTTTAATTCCGATATTTGGACTCGAAGATACAACAAGCTATGGACGAAACCTAGCCAACTATCTAACCAGTCACCAATACATAGTAAAAAGCGTCAATCCTGCCTATACTAGTTCCTTACGAAAAAGTGCTCCCACTGTATTTAAAGACGATTCTTATGACGCATATTGTGTAGCATGTACCCTGCGAGATCGACTCGATACCTTACCAAACTCTAATAATCAAGATCTATTTTGGACAATCCGTCAGCTTACCAAACGACGAGATACCTTGGCTAGAAGTGCAAAGGTACTTCAAAATCAACTCCATGATCAATTAAGCTGTCATTATCCAAGTTACCGACAATTCTTTACCCTCGTAAGCTGTAAAACAGCACTTTACTTTTGGGAACACTATCCTTCTCCTTGCTGCTTAAAAAACATAAGTGTTGAAGAATTAGCGATCGAACTCCGTAAAATTGGTGGGAATTCTTGTTCAACCAACAAAACACAAAAAATATTAACTCTGATCGAAAGTGATAAGGATACAGCGAAAACCTATCAAGAAGAACGAGATTTTATTGTTAAGAACATGGTACAAGAGATACGCTATAAACATGCATCAATCGAGGAAGTAGATAACCAATTAGCAATTATTCTACCTCAAACAGGTTACAAACTAGAAACCATGCCAGGAATTAATCTCAATACAGCGAGTCATATCATAGCTGAAATAGGAGACATACAACGTTTTTCTAATGCTGATAAACTAGCCAGATTTGCAGGAGTAGCACCGATTCATTTTACGTCTGCTGGAAAAGGAAAAGAACAACGGAGTAAACAAGGTAATCGTATACTAAATGCTACACTTTATTTCCTCGCAGTACAACTAATATCAGTACGAGGAGAAAAGCAAAGAAATCCACATTTCTATGAATACTTTCATCGTAAAGTTAATGAAGGTAAGAAAAAACCACAAGCCATTATTTGTATACAACGAAGATTGATTAACATCATTTATGGGATGATGAAAAACAAGACAGAGTACAAGATTTTAAAGGATTAAATTGGAATTTGTTGAAATTTAATATATATAATTCACGCTAAGTTTATGACCTCTGACAAGTAAATCGGATTTACTTTGATTGTTTTTCTATCTTATAAAAGGTGCGGTCATTGCCAGCGACGCGACTCCGGATAAAAACAAACTTAGCACCGATACTCTTACTTACTCGAATATCCAAAATAAAGCAGAGTACAGCGCAAGCAGTACGGGATTTAGTTTTGATACCAAGGGTAAGATACCTGTTACTCCTACTCCAGGTATGCCAGTAAGTGGTGATGCTGATAGTACTACTAAATCTGCAATTGAAGCAGGTGCTATGATTACGATTACTGGTAATCAAACGCAAGATATTAGTGGACTTAGTCGTGATACTGGTAATTCACTAAATGTTCTTGGTAAGATATTCGATAAGAAAACTGTACAAGAAAAACAAGAACTGGCTAATCTCTTTGGTGAAGTAGCATTTAATGCAATTGGTGATTTGGCTTTAAGTCAATACAAAAAAGCTAAAGATAAGCGCGATGAGGCGAAAACAGCAGAAGAAAAAGCCTATTACCAAAAGAAAATGAATCAATGGGATGAAGGTGGATCAAATAAAATCTTACTTCATGCTTTAGCTGGTGGCATCATGTCTGATCTTGGTGGTAATGGTTTTGCATCAGGAGTAGTAAGTGCAGGTGTAAATGAAGCGATTCAGAAACAACTGTCGAAGATTACAGATCCTGGTCTTCATCAGTTAGCGAGTGCTCTTGTAGGTGGAGTTGCAGCTAAAATAGTAGGCGGTAATGCATCAGTTGGTGCTAGTGTAGCAGCAAGTGCGACCAAGAATAACTTCTTAAATCACGATCAACAAATGGCATTTGCTAAAGCTTTGAGTGAGGCTACAAGTGATGAAGAAAAGAAAAAGATAGTTGCATATTATGCAGCATTAAGTCAGTATAATGTTGAGCAGAATCGTAGACAAGGTAATCTATCAGATCCTGAAGGAATAGAACAACCTTTATTAGATCAATTGAAGTGGATTACAGATAATACTAATAATGGGTTAAACTATTCTTTGCAGGATTTGAGCACGAACATTTATGGTGTAGATGATTCCTATTACAAGTATTATAAGAATCAAATTGATACCAACAATGTTTCGAATATCAATAATCCATTTAATGTGAAAGTTGATAACGATAACAACAATTATAAGGTTGATCCAATCCCGGGAGATAAAATCGGAGATAGAATTCAAAATCAATCTAAAGGGGATCAGTTATTAAGTCAAGGGAAAGCAGACCTTGTGTGGAGTGATGATGGAAAAGCCTATGCAAGAACTGCAGAAGGGGATTATATTGCAGACAATATGCCTAGCAAAGGCGATTGGTTAGTTAAACAAGGAAATGCTACAATTGTCTATGGTGAAAATGGTCAGCCATATGCAGTAGATGAAAATGGAAAACCTTTCTGGACAACTTTAATGCCTGCAAAAACAACTAATACTGATGGTAGCAATAATGGCACTATCCAAGATAAAGCGATTGACACAGGTAAGTATATGTTGGGTTTTGGAAAAGGATTAAAGAATAAGGTAGATGAAATCCCTGAATTTATGCTAAAGAGTGATCCTAAACAGATTGATGCATTTATTGCAAAAATTCCGAGCCAGCTACAATCTGCATGGGATGAAGGTCTTGAAAATACTGTAGTAAATGTCGGAGGAAAAGTCTACAAAGTTACCTTGGAGAATTGGAAGAACCAATATGACGCAATACAGACTATATCTGATCCAGAAGAACGAGGAATGAAGACAGCTGAGTTAATGGCGGATATAGGAACTACTGTTACTGCTGTACGCTCGGCAGGTAAGGTTGTTACTTCATTTAGTGAGTTTGCTAATACGGTTACTAAGGGAACGATTAAATCTACTGGCGCTATTGCAGACGAGGTCAAGGTATTAACTCAAAATCCATGGAAACAAGGTCCAGTTACTCGGGGAAGCATTATTGACGATGCTTTAGGGAATAACTTGGGCAGAACTTTTCCGATAGTCGATAAACTTGAAAATGGAGTTTTGACCAGTATAAAAAGTCTTGACGTAACGGCAACAACATATCAAAGTGAGTCTGCTATGTATAACAGGCTAAAAACTGACATTGGATCTCTCAATAAGTTTGTTGAAGGTTCTAAAAATGGTGTTGTTGTTGAAAAGGAGATCGGAAGAGCGTCG
>JBEQCC010000252.1:0-4399 GCA_041639455.1 Pelosinus sp.
TACAACTCTCTATTAGTTGAATAATCTCCTCATCATAAGGATTCCAACTCTTATTGCCAGCTGTGATGGGGTTACTCTTTTTCAATATTTCTTCATATAAGCATAGATACTCATCTACCATACGTCTCTCACTAAATTTTTCTACAACCCGCAGACGTGCAGCCTTGCCAGCGCGTTGTCTAATCTCTTCATTTTCCAGGAAATAAGAGATACCTTCAATCAGCTCACCTACATTTCCTCGCTCCACCAAATAACCATTTTCTTTATGAATCACCAGTTCCGGAATTCCCCCTACAGCAAAGGCAACAACCGGCGTCCCTGATGCCATCGCCTCACAAATGGTAAGACCAAAGACTTCTGCTAAGGTAGGCGAAACATAAAGATCAACAGCCGCATAATACTGAGCCAACTGCTGCTGATTATCAATAAAAGGAACATCAATATGAAGGATAGGAAAATCTTCTAAGGTAGATACACAATATGATCCTATCGTAAGTAAAACAATATCGGGATACTTTTTATAGAGTTGCAGCAGTGCTTGACGTAAGAACTCTCCTCCCTTATAAGGGTTAGTTAAACCACCATGAGCAGCAAATAAAATTATTTTTTGATTGACTGGCAGCCCTAATTTAAAACGCAACTCCTCTTTGCTGCCAGGTTGATATGTATCTACATCAACACCATTATAAATCAGCCGAATCTCTTTCTCTTGCAGCAGGCTTACTTTTGCTTGCCTGCTTAACCATGCAGAAGGGCATACTGCTGTAAAATTAGATACTTTATACATTAGACTTTTAATAAGCTGTACCAATTCACGCTGTACTTCACTCTTATTTTCTGCATCTTGAGGACATACTGCGCACCAATCTTCTTTCCAGCCACTACAAACATCAATAGATAAACAATTTGCGGTAAAAGCAAGGGGATCATGCAATGTCCAAATTAAGGGTTTAGATGCCAAAAAGGGTAATAATAAAAAAGAAAAATAATTACCATTAATACAATGTAAATGAACCAGGTCAGCCTGCTCAAATAAAGGGTGATTTAATACTTTTAACAAGGCTGCAGAATGTAAATCAAATAATCCTTCTTGCTCTTGCTGGTCTAACAGTTTTTTTTGCCATGCAGTTTGTAAAAAGGGAATCTGAATCACTCGATCATCCTTAGATGCTGTGTGGTGGGCAAACGTAACAACCTCATGTCCCATCTGGGTCAGGTAGTTCATAAGAGTCCAGGAAATCCTTGCTGCTCCTCCCTGTTTATCAAAAAGATTGATATGTACTACATTCATTATTTTCCTCCCCCTATTCAAACAATCAGCAGGAAAAGTTATTGGCTTGTAAAAAAGTATCTGCCCAGGCATCACGAATGATAAATAGCGGATGCTTTAATGGGAGTTCCATTGCTTCCGCAGGTAAATTAGCAAGGGAACTTCCCATATCTTTCGTATGAGTCCCTTCTGGGCCATACCCAATATTGGATACCAAATTCACATTGGGTAAGATATGCAACCCATTTTGCAAAAAACAAGCAAATGCAAACTGAAAATCCCAAGCATCTATCTTTTTATGGTAAGCAGCTTCAAACATACGATACCAATATTGAGCAATCCGCACTCCGCCTGTCACTTCAAATTGAGGCTGATCATTGTGGCTTACCACCTGCATACTGCCAAAGATATCAAATAACCATTGCCCCTTGCGCACTTCAGGCCAAAGCAACATGTCAAAATCATAATGCTGCCATGCTCTTTTCCATGTTGCCCAACCACAAGTCTGAGTATAGCGGGAGAAATAATAGCTATCTGCTGTTCGTCGTCGGCCAAACTGAAAATTATTCCCTGAAATACTCATAATACGTTGATCACCAGAATACTTTTTCAATAATTCCTGGCAATAAGGAAAGAATGTTGGATGAGGTAAACAATCATCTTCCAAGATGATTGCCTCTTCCACCAAACTAAATACCCAATCAATTCCGGTAGCTGGACGCTTTCCGCAGCCTAAATGAATTGGAGAGTAATTTTTTATAACTTCACACTCCCAATCAATCCCATCAATAAGATTGCGGACTAGAGTGCAATTTTCTATATCATCCCTTCGATTTGGTCTAGGGGCATCGGCAATGACTAATAATTTCATCGGTTTAATCTTGCGGATTTCTTTCAATACCCGCTGCGTCAGATTTGGCCTATTAAAGATAATCAGTGCTATAGGGGTAGTACATATATATTCCTTCATAGCAACCACCTCATTGTCTTATTCCAACCTAATCTAACTTATTCGTAAGGCTGGCAAAAAATGATACTACTTTCTTCTTAAAAATAATAGTTCATCAATAATTTCCCCTTGTATTTCTCCCTTCGTAATCACTTTTTTGATATGAGGAATCAAATATTGCAGGTGTTTTTTACTTTCCCACCCACTCTGAAAGCTTAATTTTTGAGAATAACGATCCATAAGCCCCAGCATATAGTAAACAGAAGCAGCACCAGCAGAAAGCGGCTTGATATGATGCAGTAATTCGTCAAACAATCTGTTTGAAATTGTATTGTTCCAATTCACCTTATGTATTATATGGTATGCATGAGATGTAATGACTTTTTTTATAGATACACCTACAAATAAAGGAGATAGTACCGCCCAATAATCCCAACACGGCATACCCATACAAAACTGAGATGCAGGATACGCAGCAATAACTTTTTTATCAAAAAAGAAATAGTCAAAACCATCTTGAATGACTCTGCCATTAAGATGAGTAAATGATTCTATATCAACCCGTGATCCATAAACAAAGGAATCCCCCCCCTCTTTAGTCAGAAAAGAATAAAATTCATTCTCCAAAAAATAAATATCAGAATTAACAATTCCACATAAATCATAGCCTCGTTCCCATAAACAGGCTATGATATCATCAAAATAAATATAAGGCCTGCCAAATTGTACTCTAGCATCCCTTTTAGCCTCAACAAATTCAATATCAGGAAAAACTAGCTCTAAAGCAGCAGCTTCTTCTGCACAATTGATAGATAGCACTGCAAATCCAAGTCGTTTCCAACTGTTAACTGCTTCTCTTTGAATCTCTAGATTTTTGCCTGGTGCTAAAGATGTAGCAATCATAATTCCATGACTCATGCCTCTTCCTCCCACCTCATATTCAAAGTTCAACTATTTCCTGATTTGCCATACGGTAAGTTAACATTTTCTTCTCCATAATTTATATACATATAACGCACCAAGAGAGAGAAGAAGCAATATACTACATAAAGAAGAAAATGAATTTTGGATAAAGAAGGGATGATATGCTTAAAGATATACGTATAGGCATACCTATCATAGGAAGTAAATACTGGTATGCAGGAGTTACGATAGTAGAATCGATTATCAGTTCTGTTACGCAAATGCCTAAGGAAGAACGTCCCCAGCTTTTTTTTATAATGAATGATGAAAATCTAGAATGCTTAACCTTGTATGATCTTATCCCCCTCCACGAGCACCTGTTCCCATTAATAGATGGTTTAATTTACGTAGGTACAAATACAGATACTGCACATCATTTGATCCACTATCCATTTGCCCATTATGCTTCCACAGACCTTCTCTTTGAGAATATTGATTTAATGCTTCCGGTGAATTCCCAATTGTATCCCGCCCAGCCTGCAATCCCCTGGATACCAGATTTTCAGCATCATTATCTTCCCCAACTTTTCTCAGATACTGAAATAAAAAAACGAAATACACTATTTCAAAAAATTGCCGATCATGCACCTCTAGTACTATTTACCAGTAATGATGCCAAAAAAGATTTTTTACAGATTTATCCATATTCTCCCGCCCAAACCCTAGTATTACCCTTTCCTGTACATCCAAAAGATAAATGGTACACGGGTGATCCTCACCAAGTTCAAGAAAAATATAATGTACCTGATAACTTCATATTATGCTCTAATCAATTTTGGATGCATAAAAATCACGCCACCTTATTTAAAGCCTTGGCCATTTTACGAAGTCAGGGGCAAGATGTCCATTTAGTGTGCACTGGATCAACAACCGATTATCGCAACCCTAATTATTTCAACAAGTTGCAAGAATATATCCAGGCGCTTAATATCAAAGACCGTATTCATATCCTTGGCCTCATCCCTCGTAATGATCAAATGCAGCTCATGCGACGCAGCTTATTTGTCGTGCAGCACTCCTTATTTGAAGGCTTGAGCCTAATTATACAAGAGTGCCAATTATTGGGAAAACCCATTATTCTCTCGGATTTAGCCATACACCAGGAAGAATCTTATGGCACTTACTTTGCACGTTCAGATGCTCAGGATCTAGCAAGTAAAATAGCCGATTTGCTGTCGATAACATCCCCAGGCCCCAACCTAATAAAAGAAATGGAG
>JBEQCC010000252.1:4409-5051 GCA_041639455.1 Pelosinus sp.
AATTTATCCTAACTGCTAAAGAAATTTACCGTTCATCGTTACAATATCCAAACATCTCTCATCTCTTAAAACCTGCTACGATAACCATTGCTACTTCTCTGGCACCAAATAAAGATATTTCGATACAACAAAGAGCAATTGAGAGTTGGACGCATTCTGGCTTTCATGTGGTATCTATTAATTCTCCATCTGAAATCAACATGATTCAACCTCATTTTCCTACTATTGAATTTATTGCAGCTAAAAGAGATGCCAGAGCGACCTATGGCAAGCCCTATATCTATATTGATGATCTATTAGCCTATTTCTCTGCAGGAAAGAATCGAATATGCGGTATAGTCAATTCAGATATCCATTTCTTTAAAAAAGATCTTCCGGCATTCATGTCCATAGAAGCCATCGATTCATTAGTCTTTGGACCGCGTCTCGATGTTGAGTCTTTTGCTACAATCAGTACCGGAAGCTTCTATAAAGGATTTGATTACTTCTTCTTCGATCAAAATCTTATTAAGCATTATCCTCCGTCAAAATTTTGTATTGGTCTGCCTTGGTGGGATTATTGGCTGCCTTTAATTCCTCTTTTCTCAAACTTACCTGTTAAAAAAGTAACAACTCCCATTTGCTATCATATTATACATCCTA
>JBEQCC010000253.1:0-5041 GCA_041639455.1 Pelosinus sp.
ACATTACCGGCATTGACAATGTCCGGGCCTTACTGACCCAGGACCAGGCCACACTGCGCGACGAACCCCTTAAAGCCCAGACCATTCCCAAACTCAGCGACGTCATTGACGACCTGTACCGCTCCCGCAAAAAAGTCATCTTCACCATGGGCAAAGGGGGCGTCGGCAAGACCACCATGGCGGCAGCCATTGCTCTGGGCCTGGCCGCCAAAGGCCAAAAGGTCCACCTGACCACCACCGACCCGGCCGCCCATCTGCAGTTCGTCATCAGCGACAGCGCCAACATCACCACCAGCCGGATTGACGAACAGGCCGAACTCCAAAAATACCAGGATGAAATCCTGGCCAAAGCCCGGGAAACCATGTCCGCCGAAGACGTGGCCTATGTGGAGGAAGATTTGCGCTCCCCCTGCACCCAGGAAATTGCCGTCTTCCGGGCCTTCGCCCAGATTGTGGAAAAGGCGGAAGACGAAGTCGTGGTCATCGATACGGCACCAACCGGCCACACCCTGCTGCTCCTGGATGCCACCCAGAGCTATCACAAGGAAATCGAACGGACCCACGGCGACATTCCCGAAGAAGTGAAAAAGCTGCTGCCCCGGCTGCGCAATGCGGCAGAAACCGAGGTCATCATCATTATCCTGGCCGAAGCCACGCCCGTCTATGAGGCGCTGCGCCTGGAAGAAGACTTACTGCGGGCCGGCATAGCCGCCAAATGGTGGGTCATCAATGCCTCCCTGTACCATACGGGCACCACCAACCGCCTGCTGGCAGCCAAGGCCAGCCATGAAGTGGAATGGATTAACAAAGTCGACCAGCATACCAAGGGACACTTTGCCGTTATCGCCTGGAGCGCCGCCGACATGAAAGATAAGCTGCTGCTCACCTTATAAATCAGCCGGCCACCGCCTGGCCCTCTATACAGACACCAGCCCGCTGGATGCCGGACAAACACAGCGAAAGCCGGGATATCCTCCCGGCTTTCGCGGTTTGTATACTTAGGCGCGATCCTCCCCGCCGTCTTTTGGTTGGAACTCTTTGGCATACTGCTGGTAGCCGCCCGACAGATTCAGCACCTGCCGGAAGCCGTGATTGAGTAAAATATTCTGCGTGGCGTTGCCGGTCACCCCTTTATTGCAATAGGTCACCGTCAGCGCCGCCGGATTGAGCGTCGTCAATTCCTCCCGGATGCGCTCCTGGGGCAGATTGCACGCGCCGGCCACATGCCCGGCCGCATACTGTTTGGCCACGCGGGCGTCGATCACCTGCGGCGCTTCCCCCTGGTCCTGTTTGGCCTTGAGCTCGGCAGCCGTAATCAGTTCCCGCTGCCGCTCCAGCGCATTGGTCAGCACCATACCGGCATACATGACCGGGTCCTTGGTCGGGCAAAAGGCGGTGCATAAGTCAGGGAAACCACTGAAAAAGTCTATATTTCAAAAATCATACTAAAAGTAAAAGATTGCTATGGCGCTAAAATGCGCTGTAAGAATCTTTTTTTGTATGCTTATACATTTCAGTACCCCTGAATTTTGTTTGTAATTTTAAATGTAATACTTTTTCAGTGGTTTCTAAGTCAGGTGACGGTTCTTTGTCTCATTTTAGCAATTTGAATATTTATCATTATTTTATTTTCCATAAACATACCAGACGTCTGCAAGGCTGGGCTACTTTGCAAGAGATGGTCGTTTGCAATAGCTCAATTCATACAGTTTAAGATTAATCAGGAGCCTCCCTAGCTGGTATAACTGCGAAATTTTCGATAGGTCATTTCGAATAACCATCACCTGACTCATTTTAAGTTTTAATATCAAAAACTAAATAGCCTAATAAAGAATCCGCGATATACATAGCGACAACAATGCTATTTTATATCACGGTTTCTTTATTTCTCTTTCAAAATGTTAGGTAACAAATAAATTATGCCGTTATAATGTCACGGATTAACTGCGGCACATCCGCTTTGTCTTCGATGTATATGTTTTGATAGATTTCTTCTATGACCTCAGTTGCCACTTCTTGATTCGCATGAATCGTTACCAATGACTCGCCTTTGCTGACTTTGTCGCCAACTTTCTTATGCAGGACAAGACCAACCGCCAAATCAATTTCCGATTCTTTCGTTGCTCGTCCTGCTCCAAGTAGCATAGCCGCTGTTCCGATAGCATCGGCTACGATTCTGGCTACTACACCATCTTTTTTCGCGGGAACTTCAATGCGATAAGCTGCTTGTGGTAATTTTTCTGGATGATCAACCACCTCTGGATTGCCACCTTGGTTTATGATAAACTCTTTGAACTTCGCCAAAGCTTTCCCATTTTTCATCACATCTTGCAGCATTGCTTTTGCCTCTGCTAGAGAAGCGGATTTTCCTGCCAAATAGGACATTTGACTACCTAATACTAGGCAGAGTTCTTCTAAATCTTTCGGACCTTTTCCCTGTAAGGTATCAATTGCTTCTTTGACCTCTAACGCATTACCAATCGCAAAACCTAACGGTTGACTCATATCTGAAATCACTGCCATCGTTTTCCGACCAACATTAGTGCCAATTCGCACCATGGCCTGTGCCAACTCTTTCGCATCTTCCTCAGTTTTCATAAAAGCACCGGCACCAGTTTTGACATCCAAAACAATCGCATCTGCGCCTGCTGCGATTTTTTTACTCATAATCGAACTAGCAATTAAAGGAATGGAATTGACGGTAGCGGTCACATCACGCAAAGCATACAGTTTTTTATCGGCTGGCGTTAAATTACCACTCTGTCCGATGACGGCAATTTTATGACGATTTACCAAGTTGATAAATTCCTCTTTTTCAATCTCCACATGAAAACCATCAATTGATTCTAATTTATCAATCGTACCACCCGTATGACCAAGTCCCCGTCCCGACATCTTAGCCACAGGAACTCCGACAGCCGCTACGAGCGGTGCAAGCACCAAAGTAGTCGTATCACCTACACCGCCAGTAGAATGCTTGTCAACCTTGATTCCTTCAATCGCTGATAAATCAATCGTATCACCAGACTCAACCATTGCCATTGTTAAATCAGCACGTTCTCTTTCGGTCATATCTTGAAAAAAGATTGCCATTGCCAAAGCACTCACTTGATAATCAGGAATCGTACCTTTTGTATAACCTTCAATAATAAAGTAAATTTCAGCTGTTGTTAGCTCTTTTCCATCCCGTTTTTTTTCAATCAAATCTACCATTCTCATCAGAAATTCTCTCCCCTCGAATTAGCGTAATAAGCCAATGGGTTTTGCGCCACCCTAAAGGCCTGATATTATCGATTCCCAACTTCGCCATATCGGTATATTGAACTTTCTGCAAGCCTTCGTAATATTCCCAAAGGTATCCATCCAGCAGCATCAAACTTCGCAGCATCCGGCGCTTCCCTATGCCAAGTGAATCTAACACAATGATATGCACACGTTTAAACGTCATAGATTTCATATCTCGTTATCTTCAACTGTCTTTTTATTCTATTATACTAGAAAAAGAAGCCAGAGACAGTAGCCGATAAAAGACTAACCAGACTTGCTCCATAAATAAGCTTTAAACCAAAGCGAGCAACGATATCCCCTTGCTTTTCTTGTAAAGCTTTTACCGCCCCAGCTATAATGCCTACCGAGGAAAAGTTGGCAAACGATACGAGAAAAACAGAAACGATACTGACAGTTCGCGCTGAAAGCGCTGTGCTTTTTCCCAGATCCAACATTGCAACAAATTCATTAGCTACCAATTTCGTTGCCATAATACTACCTGCACCCACTGTTTCCTGCATGGGTATCCCCATTACAAACGCAAGCGGAGCAAAAACAAATCCTAACATTTGCTGAAAGGTAATTCCAAAAACTGCTGCAAAAACCCCGTTTACCATGCCAATTAACGCTACGAACCCAATCAACATGGCTCCTACAATAACTGCCACTCGAAAGCCATCCATAATATATTCACCCAGCATCTCAAAAAAGGATTGCTTCGTTTCTACCTCCACTTCCAAACTATCCTCTTGCGCTGTTACTTCATAGGGATTGATAATGGATGCAATAATAAAGCCCCCGAATAGATTGAGCACCAATGCAACCACAACACACTTAGGTTCAATCATTTTCATGTATGCTCCAACAATCGACATAGACACAGTAGACATTGCGGAAGCACACAACGTATATAAACGATGCTCGGGCAATAATCCAATCTGCTTTTTGACCGAAATAAATACTTCAGATTGTCCTAAAATTGCCGATGCCACTGCATTATAGGATTCCAATTTTCCCATGCCATTAACCTTACTTAAAACAATCCCAATATATTTTATGACAAAAGGTAAAATTTTAGCATATTGTAAAATACCAATTAACGCAGAAATAAAAACAATCGGCATTAAAACACTAAAGAAAAATGCTACTTCTTCACCTTTCGCAAGTCCACCGAAAACAAAACTAATACCTTCCATAGCAAAAGAAATTAAAATTGAAAAAATAGCGGCAAAACCACCGATAAAGAATTCTCCAATCTCCGTATTAATCAACACAAAAGCCAATAAAAATTGTAAAACTAACATGATGAAAATAGACCGATAGCGAATTTTTTTTTTATTACTACTTGCAACATACGCAAGCAAAAATACCACGAGTAAGCCTACTATTGCCAATAAAGAATTCATGATATCCCCCCTAAGTTATTACTTTTTATCCATGTCACTTGACTTAAATGAACCGGGTAATAGTTGTTCCATCGTCCATTCTTCTATTTCACCATGTAAATTAGCCAAATAAATTTTGGTATCCCCTGTACAAAACTCAGACAATACTTGCCGACAAGCACCACAAGGCGAAACTGGATCTTCTGTATCGGCAATCACGGCTAATGCTTCAATTTTATGCTCGCCTTCGGAAATTGCTTTAAAAATCGCTGTACGTTCTGCACAATTGGTCAATCCAAAAGATGCATTCTCAATATTACAGCCACGATATATCTTCTGACTATCACCAACTACCGCCGCGCCTACCTTAAAATGTGAAAATGGTACAT
>JBEQCC010000254.1:0-5037 GCA_041639455.1 Pelosinus sp.
AGAAGAGGAAAAACAGCATATTTTACCGCTACAATAGGTATTCTGATCCTACGTACTGCTTGTCCCTGATGGGGTACAATCATTAAAGTATACTCTCTTCGATCTGGCTTACTTTCTTTCTTAATCAAAAATCTTGGCTCCTCTTTTGGAAAATATTTCTATGAATATTTTATATTCGCCCTTAATCTAAGAAGTCCTGCTTATTTTCAATTTTTTATTTTGATAGCTTGTGCTAATGCCTGTTTTTCCTCTTCTGTCAACAAATAGGATGAAACTCCTGAAATAATTGGCTTGGAATATGTACGAAATTCATTACGTCCATAAATACTGGAAATTACAATACCATTATTATAAGAATCTAAAAGTGCAATGGCAAAACTTAGATCGCTGCCTACGTCTTCAAAAGCATTAAACCGAACAAGTGCGACCTTTTGTACACAATCCTTTGATATTTTTTCTAATCGCTTGCAATCTTCAGACAGGGTATCGACTTTCCCCACAACATGCTTTACTTCTTCAATATGTGAAATTAGTAGTTTCTCTAAGTTTTCCCCATCTACCCCCTGCATCATTCTACGATATTTCTTATTCAGCTTACCAAGTCTTATATTAATACTTATAAAGACAAACAATGCTAATAAAATCATTACTGTCATACCTAATAATACATACTGTAAATTATTCATAACCAGATTTGATACTTGTGTTGCATAATCCATTTCATCATACCTTTCAACTTACACTTAATTTTTAAACCGGTTATAAAGACACAAGAATTGCAGCAATCGGAATTGCCGGCAGTAAGTTAGCTACTTTGATTGCTTTTATTTCTAGCAGTAATAAACTAATGCCCATGATAAGCAAACCACCCACTGCAGACATTTCAATAATCATCTTATCGGCTATCATACCGCTAACGCTGCTTGCCAATAAGGTAATCGAACCTTGGTACAGTAAAATAGAAATACTCGATAAGGCCACACCTATGCCCAGCCCTGATGCAAAAACGGCCGAAGCGACAGCATCCAGCATCGACTTTGCATATAACGTACTAGCATCTCCCGTTAGCCCTTCTTGTATTGAGCCGATAATTGCCATCGCTCCTACACAAAATACTAAACTCCCTGTAATAAAACCTTCACCAACACTGCCATGTTTACTACCTGCCTTTAATGTTAACCATTCACCAAAACTCGACAACCATTTATCAATGTTCAAAAACTCACCAAGCAAGCCACCAAGTACTACACTCAATATGACGATCAATATATTTTGGGTTTTTAAAGCCATCTGTAAACCAATTAGGCCAACAGCTAAAGCTAACCCCTGCATCAATGTATGTTGATAGCGTTGAGAAAGTCGTTGCTTTAATGCAAGACCAATAATTGCCCCACCAAGTACAGCTGCCGCATTAACTAAGGTACCCTTCATGTTCTTTTTCCCCTCCCTTCCCGCATCTTTACTGGAATCTTGACTTGCATGACTATAAGAAAAACACTACGCGTCCTTTAAAACATATAAGGTAAACCGAAGAGGCGCAGAGAACACTGAGAAAAATTACTTTTTTTACTTATACTTTCCAGCCTGTTGAAAAGAGCGAAGGACGCAAAAGATACGCAAGGTAAAAAATCCTTAAGCGTTCCCTTTGCGCCATTTTATTGTTCATTTTGCTGCTGCCTAATACGAATTGCATTTCATTTTATCATATTATCTAATTTAATTCACTCAATATTCTTTGTATCTGAGGGAATGGTTCTAATGCTTTTTCTAAAATTCCATTTATATAAGCAATCAAAATTCCATAATTCACTACAGGTACTGCCTTATTTGTGACCTCAGAAAGACGATGAAGCATTTCCTTGCGGTTTAACATACAAGCGCCACAATGTATAATTAAGCTGTATTTACTTAAGTCTTCTGGGAAATGACTGCCTGCAGCCCATTCAAAGTTTAACTCTCCGCCTACTTTTTTTTGCAGCCATCGAGGAATTTTAACAGTTCCAATATCATCAGCCTGTTGATGATGGGTACAAGCTTCCGCAATCAAGACTGTATCCCCTGGTTTTAACTTCTCAATGTTTTTCACACCAGATACTAACGTTTTCAAATCGCCTTTATGTCTCGCAAATAATATAGAAAAGGATGTTAACATAACACCAGATGGTGTCTCTGCCGAAACTCTCTCAAAAGCTTGTGAATCTGTAACTATTAATTGAGGAAGTTTACGTAAATTTTCAATTGCTTGTTTTAGTTCTGTTTCTTTAACCACGATTGTCACACCATCATGGTCAAGAATATCACGAATGGTTTGAACTTGGGGTAGAATGAGTCGCCCTTTCGGTGCTGCTGAATCAATGGGAGTAACTAAAATTATGGTATCCTTGGCTTGGATAAGATCCCCAATCACAGGTGGTCCCTGCCAGTCTGGCGGAGCATAGGTAATAATTTTTTTTTTCAATTCTTCAATCCCTTGACTATTCTTTACACTAGTAGGCAGCAAAGGAATGTTAAACTCCTTACTCCACTTCATTACCAATTCCGCTGCTATCGTAATTTTATCAGTTTTGTTTATGACCCCAATAATAGGTATTTTCTTTACCTTAATACCTTCTATTAAAGCTTTTTCATACTGCGTTATGCCGCTTTCAGCTTCCAATACAATTATCACTAAATCCGCCTTATTTAATACGCTCATAGTGCGTTCTACTCGTAATGTACCAAGGCACCCGCTATCATCAATGCCTGCAGTATCAATAATCATAACCGGACCAATTGGTAGAATCTCCATGGCTTTATACACAGGATCCGTTGTTGTCCCTGGAACGTCTGATACTAAAGCAACTTTTTGGTTTGTCAGTGCATTGATTAAACTAGATTTCCCTGCATTACGTCGTCCTAAAATTGCAATGTGCAAACGTGATGCTTTTGGTGTTTCCTGCATGTTAATTCTCCTTTATTCGCAATATATTACTAATTCATATTGCATGTCTTTATGTTTTACAAAAAGTGTCAAATTATGTTTCACGTGAAACATAATTTGACACTTTTTATTCTTATACTGCGAAGGTTCCGCGAGACTTACTGGGAGCCGGTGCTTCATCACCACTTAAAACTTCAAGAATACGTTCTAAATCTTCAGATGAAGAAAATTCGATTTCTATCTTGCTCTTGAATTTTCCTTCCTTAATTTTTACTTGCGTACCTAATATCATTTTGAGTCGATCTTCAGCTTCTGTCATAAAAAAATTTTTCTCTTCTATATTCTTCGGCTGTTGTTTTGCTGGTTTCTTTTTTTCCGCTAATCGTTTGACTAATTCTTCTGCATCCCTTGCTGATAAATCATTTTCAATAATAATCTCCGCTGCTTCTAATTGAAGTTCAAGGGTTTCTAAGGCTAATAGAGGTCTAGACTGCCCCATGGATAATGTTCCACGTGAAACATAATCTTGTACCTTTGGATGTAAATTCAGTAACCGCACCATATTCGCGATCACAGAGCGACTGCGACCAATTTTCTTTGCAACTTCTTCTTGCGTTAAACTAAATTCATCCATTAAACGACGATAGGCAAGAGCTTCTTCAATGGCATTTAAATCTTCTCTTTGTATGTTTTCAATTAAAGAGATTTCCATCATTTCTCTATCTGTATAGTCTTTAATAATAACAGGGAGCTCTTTTAGACCTGCTTGCTGAGAAGCACGCAACCGTCGCTCACCAGCCACTAATTCATAAATATTATTACTTTTTCGCACTACAAGGGGTTGTAATACGCCATATTGACTAATAGAAGATACTAATTCGAGCAATGCAGTTTCATCAAAGATCCGACGTGGTTGAAATTTATTAGGAACAATTTCTGAGATAGAAACACTCTTTATAAGAGGCTCTGCATCTATCCCTTTTGAACTAGAAAACAATGCATCCAATCCTCGTCCTAGTCCTCTCTGAGAATTATTATTCATCATCAATCACCTCTTTAGCTAAATCTGTATAAACTTCTGCCCCTTTAGATTTAGGATCATATCGAGTGATAGGCTGTCCATGGCTGGGTGCTTCACTAAGACGAACATTCCGGGGAATAATTGTCTGGTATACCTTATGACGAAAATGATTTTTCACTTCATCTACTACTTGAATGGACAAGTTTGTCCTAGCGTCAAACATTGTCAGAACTACTCCTTCCAAAGACAAGGCCGGATTTAGATTCTTCTGAACAAGAGTAATTGTATTCATCAGCTGGGATAGCCCTTCCAATGCATAAAACTCACATTGAATTGGTACTAATACGGAATTAGCGGCGGTTAATGAATTAATAGTCAATAACCCTAAAGAAGGTGGGCAATCAATAATGACATAATCATAACTGTACTTCACTTTATCCAGGACTCTTTTTAGTTTCGTTTCTCGAGACATAATGGATACCAACTCGATTTCCGCTCCTGCCAGCTGAATCGTAGCGGGTAACAGCATTAGATTCTCAATTTTCGTTTGTAAAATAACGCCTTCAATCGGTACATCATTAACTAGCACATCATAAACAGACTGTTTAATCTTGGTTTTGTCAAAACCAAAACCACTAGTAGAATTACCTTGTGGATCAAGATCCACTAATAATACCTTTTTCTCTAAATCAGCCAAACAAGCACTTAAATTAACAGAAGTTGTTGTCTTTCCAACGCCCCCTTTTTGGTTGGCAATTGCAATTACCTTCACCAAGTAGTTCACCCCATATTCTCATTCATATTTTAAGAAAGACTAAGGCATATGCCAGGTCTTTAGAATCCAGGTCAAGCCTTAGTCTTCTACTTACAAACTTTCCTCTCGATTCTAATTTCTATAAGCTAATTCATTCCACACTATAGAGACTATCTCCTGCCAAAAATAGTAGATAGCCTCCGTAAAATATACCATTATTTAACCAATTTCATAATTATTTAAAAAACATTGACAATCAGGGCATTTTATATTATCATGAATTTCAATTTAATAAATACTCTTATCTAGAGTGGTCGAGGGACTGGCCCTATGACACCCAGC
>JBEQCC010000255.1:0-4993 GCA_041639455.1 Pelosinus sp.
ACAAAAATTACCCGAGGTTGATCCCTAAGAGCAATATCGGCAATTGCTCGCGTCAGCCGATTGGTTTCTCCCATGGCAATATCGCTTTCATTAATATGGGTAGAATACAGCTTACAATCTGGATCTCTCCCCATTCTTTTCAATGTTGCCCGCCCATAGAGCATATGCCCCATGGAACCAAACTCCACTAGTGCTGCATTACGTATACTCGAAAGTGCCCACAAAGTACCCATGCGTCCAGAGGGCGTAGGATGAAAACGGTGCAATCCCATTACATCACCTCTTTCGACAAATCTGCTGCAGGCGTGCCCAACGCTTGCAGTATTTTATCCAGCAGCCAGGTGGTTCGCTCATGACCAAAGGTGCCGTTCATTTTATGAAGCTGATCAACATGAGATATTTTTTGTTTCAGTGAGGGCGGTACAGGTCCTAAGTTAAAAGCAGGTTTTAGCATTTCAAACACGGATACTTCCGCCAAAGTGTTGACCCGGTGGCACACTAAGGGATCATGTCCCTTGGTATGTAAGGCTTGTGCCCACTGTCTGTCTTCCTGATAAAATTCTTCAATATGCAGCAGCAATGGTTTCATGCCTTGGGTGGACAGGTAAGCGGATAAGGGAATAGGATCAAGGGATATATCAGTTGCAAAAAAGCTTAACTCTCTGAGGTTAACATCAGCTCTTTCCTGCGCTTTCCTCAAAGCATTTCGCCCCTTGGTGAAAGCATCACCGAAGTCCAAAGTTAAAATTTCCCCAATGCGTGCGTATGCCATATCAATATCTTCTATGCTGTACTTATCGTGCAAATAAACAAAAGGAGTATTAAAGTCCTTTGCCATACGTTTTGCTAGGGGAACCATGTAAGGGGAAAGAACAATATTAATGGCTGCATCTGGCGCACAGAGAAACTCATCCAATGTGCTGTCCGGTCCTAAACTTCGCAGCTTTACGCCAGTAACAGACAACGAAGTAAGCAGAGGTGTTTCGGACGAAGATGAGGCATGAAGACCCAGGAGGTTCGCACTGTGGGGAACGATAGTATGTTGCTGCATAATACCAGCAATAGCTTCTAAGGTGCGCCAAATTCCAGAAGGGTGACTGTTGCAGGCGAAATGAGGTGCAGGTATAGAAATCAAACGCGCTGCTAGCTTTGGCTGCAGCTCATGAATAATAGCTTCCATGTCCTCGCCGATCAATTCTGGCAAGCAGGTGACAATCAGTAATATGACCTTTGCTCCTGCTTGATCCATTTCAATAAGCGCCTGATTCAAACCCTCTCGGCAGCCGAATACTACTTCATTGGCATCAAGCACATACATCCAATGGAGTTCTCCAGCTTTTCCATAAGGCTCTCGAAGAACCAAGCGACTGTAATAGGCACACTCGTGTGTACCTATTATTAGTGAGGACAGTCCTTGGATCGATCCAGCTAAACGGGCTGCAGCGTTCATTGGACAATGACTGCCTGGAATAGCAGCAGGAGTTAGAAAATGAACTCCTTTATTTGACTGGAGGGTGGATAATTTCTTTAGATGAGTCAACATGTTGTCATGTAAAACGGGCACAATCCTTGCTCCTTTCAAATCGGGCTGAAAATTAGTTAGCTAATCCTTCAATAAAAGAGCCGCTAGAGTTTGATAATGCACGGCCATAGAGCTAGCTGAAAAAGCCTCCGTCACAGTTTTACCTTGTGCTTCTGCCTGCTGGACCAGTGGGTCGCGTGGAAGATGATAAAGAATCTGCGTATCCATTTCACTGGCAGCCTGTGCAACCAAGGATTCTTCGTTATCAATATTTTTAGCATTGAGAATCAGCCCGCGGAGTGTGGCATATCCCCGTTTTCCAAAGCTTTTGACCGCGTGAGTGATATTGGCAGCAGCATACAGCGACATCATTTCTCCGGAAGTGACGATGCACACTTCATCGGCATAGCCCCCGCGGATCGGCATGGCAAAACCACCGCAAACAACATCTCCTAGTACATCATAAAGTACAATATCTGGCTTATATTGTTCAAATGCATTTAATTCCGCTAGTTTTTCAAAGGCAGTGATAATACCGCGCCCCGCGCAGCCTACCCCCGGAACTGGTCCACCGGCTTCCACACAGAAAACGCCGCAAGCTCCTTCTACTAAGAAATCGCTCAATACGGCGTCACCTTTTTGCCGCAAAACATCCAGCACCGTTGGAATAGATCGTCCACCTGTTAAGTTGCGGGTAGAGTCAGCCTTAGGGTCGCAGCCGATTTGCATCACACGGAGCCCCATACAGGCCATAGCCGCTGCTACATTGGACACTGTCGTGGATTTCCCAATACCGCCTTTCCCATAGATAGCAATTTTTTTCAATAACAAACCTTCTTTCTGCGATGTGCTTTCATAGTAACGAAAATTAATCAATATACTTAGCATCATACCAAGCAAAAAAGTCGAAGTAAATGGAGAAATTTCAAAACTATCATGTATTTTTTTCAGTAGTTTCTAAAATTAAGAATACTATTTTAAAATAAAGATTGATATAGAATCCAGTATTCTTAAGGAGATTGATTGACAAATTGGGGCTTATTCAATTATGATAATGATATTCATTGTCATAATTATATTAGAACATTGTAAGCATAGAGTCAATTCGTTTCTTACTATAGATAACAATAAAAAATAATTCTATAATTATTTTATTTCTAAATGAAGAGGAGCATGTACAATGAAGGTTAACATTGATGATATGGCAGACGGTTTCTCCCGGATATCATTTAATATTGTCGACGCGGGTAGATTTGTGATAGAACCAGGCAGAAAATGTGTAGCCACCTATACTGCAGCAGCCTCAGGAATTATTTTTCCCTTGCGAGGAAAAGCAAGAATGACTTTCGAGGGTGTGACTTATGAAATGGAACCCGGCAGATTTTTTCATGCAGGGCCCAGAATGACGTTGGACAAAGAGGTTCTTGGGGAGTCAACGTGGGAATTTGTGCTGATACACTATAAAATTCCTGACAGTGAAAAGTACACATTTCCTTACGCATTATCTCATTATGAACTAGACTCGGGCTACAGTCCACGGATTAATGATATGTTGCAAAGACTTTGCAACACCTGCAGAATGCCGAGTAACCTGCAGGCTCTGCGGGCTAAATCATTATTTTTAAGTGTCATGGATGAAGTTTTGACGTGTTCGACAAATCGGGAAAAGGAAAGCGGACGGTCGCTAGTCGAGCAGTCAATTGAATATATGGACAATCACTATATGGAACAGCTGACCATCCCCAAATTAGCTGGGCAGTATGGTTTGAGCAGTAAGCAATTTGCTTATTTGTTCCAAAAACATGTGAAAATGAGTCCAAATGAATATTTGATATCTCAGCGGATGAAACACGCCAAAGAATTATTATGTACTACAACTTGCTCCGTGTCAGAAATCTCTGATTATGTGGGCTATTCTGATTCTTATTATTTTAGCAAGCTTTTTAAAAAGCGTACAGGTACTTCACCTAGTACGTTGCGAAACTTTTTAGAAAAAAATACGGGATAATTTAGGAATATGTCTATTCCTACTTTTTTTTTTACTTGGTATAGTACTGTAGTGATGTCGAATTTCATTATCAATGCCAGAAATGTGGCGACAAATAGACGGAGGAGGCATATGAAAAGAATAATTGTAATACTTCTGTCATTAGTGATAGTTACGGGAGGATTAGTGGGATGCAGCAATCAGCCGAAAATAAATATTGTCTCCAAATCGTCTGACAGTAGTGAAATGCCGGGAAAAGAAGCAGCTTTCCCTCGGACTTACATAGATTCAAAAGGTAATAAAATTATTATTGAGAAGCAGCCCCAGCGAATCGCCATGGTAGCTTTCCCCCTCGTAGAAACGATGTTTGCACTGAATACACCACCTGTTGCAGCACCTCAAGTTACTGTTATGTCACAATGGGATTCACTAAAACCGTATTTAGCGGCCAATTCGCTAATTGACTTGGGAAGCCAAACCAGCATTAATCTTGAAAAATTGCTTGATGTTGAACCTGAGTTAATCATTGGTACAAGATATAACGAAGAGATATATGATGAGCTATCCAAGATTGCTCCCGTTGTTTTGTTAGATACACAGCCGCTTTCCCTTGATTGGAGAAGTGTGCCACGGGAAATTGCAAAAGTGATCGGCAAAGAACAGGAGGCAGAGGCGCGTATCGCGCAGCTTGAATGGCTGATTATTCAATCACGAGATAAACTTTTACCCTACCAAAAGGAAACGTTTGCATTCTTAGCATTGGCGGATAAAGGTTCATTTGGTGTCTTTGGTAAGCAGAATTATCCCGCGTTTTTTGATGGTGAAAGTGGTTTGGGATTGCGTGCCCCGAATGGCTATCCGGAAAGGACAGGAAGGATTTCCTTAGAAAGACTGGCAGAACTTAATCCTGAACATATCTTTTTAATGAAAGTTCCGGGTATTGAAAAGAAACTTGAGGATTTGAAGGGCAACT
The DNA here is from genome assembly GCA_041639455.1 of Pelosinus sp. Taxonomy (GTDB): domain Bacteria; phylum Bacillota; class Negativicutes; order DSM-13327; family DSM-13327; genus Pelosinus. The sequence goes on from JBEQCC010000255.1 coordinate 4,483, forward strand.
CCATATGGAGTGCCTTACAGGCAGTGAAAGGAGGGCATGTCTATTTCGTAGATCGATCGGGCTTTACAGTGGGAATCGTTGCGACAGAGTATGGAGTTAAAAGCGTTGTCAAAGCTCTGACAAAGTAAGTCATTAGCAACCTTATAGACCTGTACGGCAAATTACATTATAATGGTTGCGCTATTTTTGAAAAAGGAGCGAAGATATTTTAATGGTTCGTCGTTTTTTTAGTTATTATCGTCCCTACAAGGGACTATTCTTATTAGATTTTTCCTGTACGGTAATCATGTCTGCTTTGGAATTGGTTTTTCCCTTGGCGGTCGCTCAAATAGTGGATAAATTGTTGCCTAGCGGCAACTGGCACTGGGTACTTTTAGCATGTATGGGTTTGTTAAGCGTCTATGTCATCAATACGGGGCTTAATATTGTAATCAATTACTGGGGTAATATGCTAGGACTCAATATAGAGACTGACATGCGTAATGAGTTGTTTAGTCATATGCAGAAATTA
>JBEQCC010000256.1:0-4973 GCA_041639455.1 Pelosinus sp.
ACGACGCTCTTCCGATCTGCTGCCCTTCCTATCGATCATTTATTCTTACAATAAACGCCACCATGTAATACTTTCTGCATTTGAAATTATATTCCTCCAAAGAAAATAGTACCTCTTACATAAAACTCGCGGCTCCGAGTCCTCTACCTTTTGGCAGGAATCAAGATAAATACATAATATACGTCATTGAATATACAATAGTAAAAAAAGCCTGCCGAATAGCAGACCTTTTCTCTGTTAAATTAGTACTATTCTCTTGGAAGTTGTAGAAGATTGTCCTTCACAGTGTCATAAGGTTCAGACTAAACGCATTCTTCTAGAAGTTGTAGAACAAAATCCATGGATAACATTCACTTAGGCTTTGGTGCTACTATAATAAAAATAACTGGATAGCTCATTAGTATGAGCATACAAATTAACAGTCAGTAAATCCACTGTTGTTAATTGATCAAAACTAGAGGCTAGGGTTCGGACAGTATTGGACTTTGTTTTGTTGCGCAAACTCGTCCGCCACGCAAATGCCTTATATATAATTTCTATCCGTCAGACCAAGGGTTTGCATTAGAATTACTTCAGATTCCACCTCACAGCGGACACCCTTGCCCACTGCTAATAGTTTCTACTGCCCAGCCTGTAGTGGACTTTCACCACCAAGTTATGCCCATTCAGGGCAAACGAAAAAAAGCCACGAAATTCGTGGCTTGATAAGTAATAGGGATTTAATCGGTAGAGGAGAAGCATCATTTCCAAATAGTCCGAAATAATAAATATTAATTTAATGCACTGCAAACCGCCACCTTGTATCTTCATTAACCTATTTCATTTTCGATACTATCTTTGCGACACGCTACAACTGGTATATCATTTTCTTCCCAATATGTAGCGACGTTGGCGGTAGTACCCGTATCTACTGCAATAATTTTCTTGCCTTTACTTATCGCGTAATTTATTTCCGTACGCCCCATGCTATCTACTGTTACAGCCGCAGGACGCGCAGGTACAAGCACCACACTTGAACTGTCAATTTTGCCTTTGATAGCAGCGGTCACTTCTTTCTTTGTTCCATCTAGTGGGTTAGAACTCTCCACTGACCGATCTGACACATCATATTTTGACCGGTCAAGTGCCGCACTAATTTTATCATAGTCCTCCTTGTAATCCCAACGATGACTTATGAATACATTTTTCTTGGCCATTATTTACAGCCTCCCTTTTTCATTTTACTTTATAAGTGCGACATCGCTGTGATGCGACACAGGTAACCCATATTTTATTCTCTGTTGCTAAACACCAGTAATGTTTGCCATTAGTATAGTTAATTAACAACATTTTGATTTCATAGTGGCATTAGTCCTACACATTCTAATTGCAACACCCCTTTCATAATACTCGTGTTCTCATTAATCGTATACGGTTCAATCGCTTTATGTACTACTCACTCTGTATATTGGTGTATTTGTGGGACAGGTTGGATTGTCAAATGGTGAACTCACTGGTACAGAGCAGTCCCGTGAATTAAATTTCATTATGGCTTATAGTGCGCAAATTCCAGAATAATCACTACAGTTCCACCACTAGGGAAAAAAGTCATTATTTTTCATTGCCAACACAATAGGCTGTTAGTTTGGAGAAGTATCTTATATTGTATTCTTCTTAGCAAGTTTCCAATAGTGTTGTCCTTGTACAGTTAGCTTACATGATTTGTGATTAATCGCTGCATAATACATGTGTTCAGCACCGACAGGCACCACTAAATTGAGTTTAACATATTTTTGCAAAATGGCAAATATAGCTTCATGCTCTTTATTCACTACTAAAATATCCGCTTCATGCTTATCCGGCTCATCTGTTGGATCTAAAGCATACTCCTCATACGGTGTGTTGAAAAATTCTGTAATATGACGCAATTCCGTTATTTCAATTGGTGGTGAATTCTTTCTGAGAGACACGAAAGTCTTAATATTTGCCTTGAATACTGGTCGTTGTTCCCACCCTCCAAGGGATCGATCGATATAAGAATAAATACTACCAGGAGAAACCTCTCCAAGAAGATTCATAGCACCACCATATAGTGCCTCAACCAGCAACGTTGTAAATACACCATGTCCATTTTCTTCTGATGAATATTGCTTCTCATCACATGCAGCTAAAACGGTCGTACCATTATGTAGTATTGAATAGTTTTGCATTTCTTGAGAGCATGCTACAAGTCCACTATGACAACTATCGAGAATCACGACTTTGCTTTTTGCTTTTGATTGAGCTACAATACCCATAACATCATTCAGCGATAAACCATCGTCTTCACGTCCAACTTCGCTTGTACATAGATAACCGCCAAGAGCATCATATGAACCATGTCCAGCATAGTAAAACAAAGCTATTTCCGAATCACCTTCGAAAAGCTCTTGAATTGCATCTTTTAAAGTAGTTCTTGTAATGTATGCCGCTTCACTTGTCGCACACATTAACTTCGTATCAAAGTTTAATGTACCATCTCCATTACGTTCTAACACAGCTCTTACAGCATTAGCATCATTAACGCATCCGTGTAAATCAGAAACTTTTTCATAACTGTCAATTCCAACACATAATGCCTTTCTCATTTTTACCTCCAATTTTTAGAAGAAGCATCGGCATGGTTCTACCGCTTCCCCTAATCTTACCAAAACTCAGAAAGGTACCTTTCCTAGATCTCTACTTTGTGAAAAAAATTAAAGGAGCATTTTACCGTCTCTTTGCTTCCAAATATAACGACGATACAATGCTTGCCAATCTAAAAAAAACTAAATCCTTCGCCCCGAATACTCTCTTCGTTTACTTTATTTTGTTAGCAAAAAATGTAGCAATCTCCCTAATATCAGTCCCTTTCGTAAACCCAAATTCTACGCGCCCAATACTTAATGACCATATCTTACATTCCGCGTCTAGATCCCAACTACCTGCGCTTTCTATTGAATAGGCGGTAATTTTTGAATAGGGAACAACTAAAAATTCCTTTTTCTTGCCAGTAAGACCTTGCACATCAATTGTAATAATTTTATTTGTTGTCATAATAACAACATCCCGTAATGCCTTGTACTCAAAAACTACTTTTTCATTTTCATTAATATAAAGCATTCGATAATCGAAATAAACGGTCGTTGCTTTCTTGACACACCGAAGACTGAATCATCACTGCGTACTATTTACATATCACATGCAATGACAGAAATATTACGAGGACATCAACAAGTAGCAAATGGCGAATATGTCTTTCCAGCAACAAATAACCCCAATAAACCAATGATACCGTCTAATATAAGTAGATTCTTTTATACTGTAATGAAGAAAGCAAAACTAAAAGGTGGTATACATATTACACGCCATTGACATATTACGCGGTTATCAGAAAATGGAGTAAACATTAAAACCATTCAGGATCGTGCTGGCCATAGTCAAGTATCCACTATATTAGGTTATTGCCATCCTTCGAAAGAAAAAGATATGGAAGCAGCAGCTATATTTGACCACTATTTTAAATTACGATTTTTTGTAATTAAAGCCTCGCAATAATCTGCGAAGGCTTTAATTTGTTTGAGTGGATGAGGGAATTCGAACTCTCGATCCACGGCATGGATAGCTATAAGAAATAGAGCCACAGCCAGTGATAACTTATACGATTATCTCATTTGCAATTCTTAAAAAAACTTTGAGATCTCATCAACAGTACTACTTAAACCTTTAAATGCCTTATCCAGCTCCTCCCCCTTTAAAGACGTAACATACTTAGCAAAGTCGCCTTTATGCTCAAGTTTAACTTGATTTAAATAGATCAGTTGCTCTTCTAATAAGCCTATTTCTTTACAATATTCAATATACGTTTGATTATGTCGGAGCTTAGATTTATCCAATCCAGTTCGTTCTTCCAACCATCCTTTTTCTTTAGCATATACCCAGCATTCAGGTGGAAAGCAATCCTCAATTTCAATCGCCAGCTTTATTTTATCCATTATACCCCACAGGTGCTCTTGAGCTTGCAATAACACCGTTTTTAACAATTTCTTATCCTTTCTTTTTTGCGATGATGGATATTTATCAACTTCAGATTTCGCCTCTTTACCAGCAGCATCATTATCAAAAATTCCCATACATTTAATAGGTCTACGTGATTGACTCCATGCTAGCAACATATCTTTTACCCAGTTTGCACCAGCGCCCTTTTGCGATCTTATCGTTATTCGGTCATTTAGCTCAGGATGGTGAATCTCAAAACTTTTTAATAATATTGTTTGGTCAGATATTCCCTCTACAAATAGAGTTGGCTTTTCATCATACTTTATTTGTTCCTGTAATTCTTCAAGTTGCCGTGATATCTCTCTTTGTTTATTTATCTCAATTTCAACATAAGGGGAGATGATTGGAAGTATACCCATTCTTTCATGTATATCTTTTTCCTTAATAACGGGTCGCACTTCCGTTTCCTGCGTCTCATTATCATTTTCATCTAACTTCTTATTCACGTGATATTTTCTTATTTGGTGGACGCCATTACTCTTTATTGTATAGAATGCAGGCGAATGCGTTGTAAGAAATATCTGCACATCAGGTACAAAATCCACAAAATCACTTGCCAATTCAAATGCCCTACTCATCTCTAAATTGTTTTCCGGCTCTTCATATCCCCATATAGTTCTGGGCGAAATTTCACCTTTTGTATTTTGTCTATATTGTTCTTCAATAAACTTTAGCAAAATTGGAATGTATCTACTTTTTATCCCATCTCCTCTATTTCTTAGCGAGATTCTTTGATTGCCTATAGAGGTTTCAAAGTCGAGAGTTGCAAACAAACTCTGAAGATCAGTAGGTACTTGCAAGAAACTCTTCATACTTAGTCTTTTTTGTATCTGTACTGACAAATCTTCCGTGCAATCATTTATTTTTTCAATAAATGTTGAAGATGCATTACGGATGTTAGCACCAACAGTCAAAAC
>JBEQCC010000257.1:0-4963 GCA_041639455.1 Pelosinus sp.
ATAATTTCAAAAATAACTGCTGCCACTAAGCCTTGTACAAGGCTTCCAGTTGCTGAATATACAAAGGCTCCCATAAAAGTGAAATGCCAATAATTCCAAAGATCAATATCCATTGTTTTTGTGGTTTTGGTAACTAACATAATAACATTAACCAATAAACCTAATGGAAGAACAAATGCTGCAATAGGAGAAGCCCATGCTATACTTGCAGCTCCTGGCCAGCCAATATCAATGATATTTAGCTGCACCCCAAACCTTGCTACCATGCCATGCGCTGCTGGCGCAAGATTCGAAACCAGCAAATCAACCACTAAAAAGATACCTGTAAAACCTACGCCAATAGTCAAACCGGAGCGAAAGGCTTTACTTGCCGGCTGCCCAAATGCTATTCCCAGCAAAAAAACTGCAACTGGCAGAATGACCGTTGGTCCTAGCCCTAGAAAGGCTTGAAAAATTTGAACTACATCCATAATAATACCTCCTCAGCTTTTTATTATTTCTTAAGTTCTGCTAAGATCTGCTCTTTCAATTTATCTAATCCTATTCCAGTTAAGAAAGCTCTTGCATTAATGATTGGGAAGGGATATTCTTTGGAAACAATCGTAGTGGTAACAAGCAAACTTGCCCGTGATTCATATGCAGGAACTTCTGTCACTTTACATTGAACAATTTCAATTTGAATCTTATTGTCTTTAGCCATCTTCTCAATGGCATCAGATACAACTGTAGATGTTGCAATTCCGGTCCCACAAGCTACTAATACAGTCTTTTTCCCTTTTTTTACTTCACTCACTTTATTCACCTCCCTTCACATTGTTTAAATTAAGTCGTTTACTTACTTCTTCTTTGATTTTCACTTCGCTTTCTTCGTTTGCTAAATATAGCAGAATCTCTTCATCCTGAAAGATTCCCATTAAACTTTGCAGCATTTTTAGCTGGGAGTGACTATCATGCATCGCCAGCATAAAAATTAATTTTACAGGAGTTTTCTCTGTCTCCTCACCCATAATGCCAAAATCTACAGGTTCCTTTAAAATTCCAACACTAATGGCCGATTGATTCACATGTTCAATATCTGTATGTGGTATAGCAACACCACAGCCCTTGGTCGGCAGTCCTGTTGCAAATTTTTTCTCTCTTGCAATAACGGCGTCGGCATAACTTTCTTTTACAAAACCTTTCTGATATAAGTTGGCTGCCATGTGCTTTAAAATATCTGAACTATTTTCACCTTCTACATTTCTTATCACTAATGTTTCATCAAATTTAACATGATTCATGTAATAGAGCCTCCCTAATTTCATCTTCTGATTTTGCTTGCTGGATTTGCGCAATAAATTTTTCACTTTTAAATTTGTTATATAAAAACCGTACTCCATCTTTACCATCAATATCTAAAGCCAACAAACAAATCAATGATACCGTGTTCTCATGATCCCAAGAAATCGGCACCGCTGCTTTGGCAATTACAATTACGGGATGATTTACATAACTGCTGTCAGCATGGGGCAAAGCAACTTCTTGATTAATCACATAGCTTCCCATACTTTCCCGCTCCATAACAGCTTCATAATATCCTTCTTTGACATAACCTTCTGCTAACAGACTGTTACAAATACGTTGCAGCACTTCTTCTTTTCCGCCTACTTCTGGCAGCATAATAAATTTTGCCTCTCGTACGACATGAGGAATCAGTCCACTGTAACTTTTCATACGATAATGATTGTTACATTCAATTAAGTTCATAATTTGATTTTTTCCTGTTTCGTTAAATAATGCTTCTAAAGATAAGAAAGGAATACCGTGGTATTTGGGATCAATACTGCCTATGATCGCAATGATTTCATACGTATTGATCGTATCTTGTATCTGTTTATGAAGATCACGTTTTCCAATAACCCCCATGTGGATTAATTCTATGTCATTTAATTTTTCACCAAATATTTTCTTCAGATGACTTCCGCACTGAAGAGCTACCCCTTCTCCTGTCAAACAAACCGTAATAATTGCTTTTTTGCGTTTTAAAACTTTATGATCCACTCGTGTCTTCTTAAAGGTATAATTTAAATTTTCTACCGCATACACTACATCTTTAATATGGGATCCGGGTAAAATACTTCTGCGAATGGCTTCGATAACCATTACTGTGTCCACACGATCAATGGTCTCGATCTGGATACCTGTTCTTTCTGAAATGATTTCTCCAAAGGTCAGTAAAGAACCCATATCCACCAGCATTAATACGCCTTTACCTTCGTCAGTTGCTTGTATAATCGTAGCTAAGCGTTCTAACACTTCACTGGGATTCTCATCTAAGGTCATGACTACCGCTTTGCCATGATTCATATTCAGCAGCTTATTCGCAATTTCCAGCATACCAACACTTACATTCCCATGAGTAACAATCAGAATACCAACTTTGCCTTCTTTTTCTTGTTTATTCCCTCTAAGATAGAGTGCAATAAAACCAACTTCGTCTTCTGGTAAATGAATTCGATAGTATTTTTCAATATGTGCAATCATTTCTTGGGCTACAGCATATTCAATGCTGTATTTTCTTTTGATTTCTTCTAAGTTGGGGTTAATAATTTCCCGCCCCTGCTTAATACGTTGAAATGTAGCATTCAAATGAATGGCTAAACAATAGAATATGGAATGATCCATCTTTCCTAGTGTCATTTCAGCAATTTTAAGGAGTTCCTCCACAAGGGAAATAATCTCAACTCCCACGACTTTAGCAATCTCATCAGGAGATAAAGGATGCAAATTATCTTTAACATGTTTGATAACATTCTGTAATTTACGTTCAATCTCAATCCCGATAATACGATTAATTTCCTCTGTATTTAGTCCTTGCTTTACATATTCGGTATACGTTTTTTCGATATCGCTATAAAACTCTTTGGGAAAACTATAAATATCGTTTTCAAGCTCAGCGATTTTTTTATACTTTTTAGGACTAAATCTAAAATCTTGCCAGACGAGGTTTTCAATTTCATCCCGCATACTCTTTATTTTCAAAAGTCCCTTTTTAACATGAAGATTTAAATCTCTCACATCAATTTTTACACAGTCTTCTTTATCCATAACATAGGTTAAAAAGCTTTTGGCACAAGCTACTTGAATATCACTTTTTAGTTGTCCAATATTCCCATAACACTCATACAGCAGGTATGATTTCATGACATCTAAAGCTACATGAATTGGTGCATTCATTCTCGTTGATTCATAACCAAAGAAATTTTTAATTAATTTCAATCTTTCATTCATGGGCCTTTTACTTAAAGGCGGAACCTCAATGATCATGGGAATTCGCCTTTTAAAGGTCGCCAATAATGTAGTCTCAATATTTTCGGTGGTGGCGGCAATAAGTTGTACAACCGCTTTTCTAGTAAAATCAGACTCTCCTAGCCTGCGAAAGCACCCCTTATCAATGAGTTGAAACAGCATTTCTTGTCCTTCTGATGTAAGGCGATGCACTTCATCTAAAAATAAAATTCCACCGTCTGCCTGCTCGATTAACCCTCTCTTATCTTGTGCGGCTCCTGTATAAGCGCCTTTTACGCTCCCAAACAGATGAGATATCAACAATTGGGAATTTTCAGCGTAATCGGCGCAGTTAAAAACAATAAAGGGAGATTCTTTGGCTAACCTGCCGCTTTCGATGGAAAATTTGTACATAGACTCTGCCAACTCGCTTTTGCCTACACCTGTTTCCCCTAAAATCAAGCAATGTAACCCATTTGGCGGATACAATACTGCAGCTTTAGCCTGCTGTATTTGTATTTCCAAACTTCCTTTTCCGCCGATTAAATTTTGAAAGGCTTGAATTTCTCGACTCTCTTCTTGCTTTTTACTGCCGTCTTTCAGCAATGAAACCTCATCTGTGATCTGTTTATTATCTTGCGAGCCTTTGATTTCTTCTAAATATTTGACTACCAAGTAACGCGATAATTTATATCCGCTATTTTGCAGCATTTTAGTCAGTTCACGATAGGAAATATTCCCATTTTTCCGTAATATCTGGGATATTTCTTCGCAAATATAGATCTTCTTTCGTTCTCGAGAGTCTGCAATTTTTAGTTCCTTGCGCAGCAGCGTCATATATTCTCTGCTTACTAATAAACTTTCACCTAACTGCAGATCCGTTAGCGGTTCTTTTTTATTTTCTTTTAAAAGGATACTGCGGAGTTTATTCTTCACATCTAACCCTCCTGTCTTTTATTATTGCAAAACCCGTGCCAACTCGTGGTCAATTATGTTAGTGATGAGAGAGAAGCTTGAATAATATTGAGCTAAATATATTTTTCAAGTTTGAATCTAATCACACTTTTTGTGTTTATTTACTTTTTTTATAAATTAACTTACGTTTTTCATTATTGATCTTACATTTTTGTGAATTTTTAAAATACGTAAGAATAAAACCGTTAAATCGTTCTATTTACTCTGTTTGCCATTATCAAGAAAAGCCCAAAGCGTGTCTTTTCATAGCCGTTGCGAGCATAGAAAAGCAATCTCCTGTTTGTTGAAGATTGCTTTTCTATGCTCGCAACGACGGATCGATAAATTCTACTACTATAACAAGGAAAGAGGCTTTTCTTATTAAAAAGCCTCTTTCCTTGTATCAGCCTTCCCCTTCTTCTACAGTATTCTTTCGTCGCTCCATTTTAATAATCTCAATTAAATGGCAAATTTCTTCATCATTTACATTCACAGTGAATTGTTCTTCTAGAGCATTGCTTACTTTTTTTAACACTGAATATTCAAGAGGATGCTCAGCAATAAATGCAGCTGTTTCTGGATAACTGATTCCTGCATGAGTAAGCAAGCGTTCTACCATGCAGGCAGAATGTACTAACATGCGTACCAATCCAGAAGAAGAAAACTCCACTTGCAATTCATCTTCTAGCTTTCTAATGCAGATCATAAGAGTATCCATCACCTTACGCGGATTCACAAAAGT
>JBEQCC010000258.1:0-4962 GCA_041639455.1 Pelosinus sp.
TGGCCCGTGCCCATTATTTTATTAGGTGTTCGTCATGGCTATAAGTGGAGCATCCTGGCAACGGTAGTTTCTGGTGTCATGATTGCGATGTTAATGCATCCACTGCAATCTCTTAGTGTGGTTGTTGGATTTGGTCTGATTGGTATTGTATTAGGCTATGCCTTTCGTATGAATTTTAGTGCTGGTAAAACGATGTTGTGGGGAACGGCTGCTTCCTTGCTTTCGAAAGCTGCATTATTGGCAATTAGTGCCGTGGTACTTGGCGTGAATCCTCTTACTATGCAAAGTGATGTAATGAATAATGCTGTAGCGCAGGCCATTGAAGTATACCGGGGTTTTGGCATGGCAGAGCAGGAACTGGCTAAGATGTCTGAGTATATGCGGTCCATGATTGAATTAATGAAAGTTATTTTACCGGCAGGTTTTATTATGGCATCGGTATTTGATACGTGGCTGAATTTTCTGATTGCCAAAACTGTATTAAGAAAGCTGGGGCATAATGTTCCTAACTTTCCAGCATTTAAAGAATGGTCCTTACCGTATCACATTATATACCTTTTTACATTATCCTTAGTCATTATCTATTGGGGTAATAGCAGGGAAATTGGCTTGTTGACTCAGGTTGGCATGAATCTTCAAGTGATCACGAGTACCCTCATTTTAGTGCAGGGTTTGGCGTTATTTAACTACTTTGCCGATAAATACAATTTGTCAAAAATGATTAAAGGACTTATACTGTTCTTGATATTGACAAATGGTTTCTTTGCGCAGATCTTGCTAGTTGCGGGTGCAATTGATATGGTTATGGATTATCGACGTTTGCGAGGGCCTCAATCCAAAGATTAAAAAGTGGATATGTGAGATTAGCCTTCAAGGAGGAGTTGTTTATGCCGCAAGGTCCGTCTTTTTGGTTTGATACAAGCATTTATCTTGCTGTTGCCACAGCTTTATTAGTGGTAATTGTTTTTTATAATCCCTATGTAGCAGTATTAGGTGCAATTTTGTTAAGTTCTTTGTATTTATATGGGCGCGAGCGTCACAAAGAGCGGCAAAAGGCATTAGACAGCTACCTATATACGATGAGTAACTGCATTGAAGAAGGAGCATCCTATGCGTTAAAAAATTTGCCTTTGGTTATGATGATCATTGATAAAGAGGGAAAATTATATTGGCATAATGATGTTCTTATCGACTGGTTTGGTGATGAAGTTGAACTAGGAGAGTCGATTATGGGCATTTGTCCCGAATTTCCTTTGGATAAGGTATGGGGCAAATCCGGTCGGGAAGTATTTTTGGCAGAGGATAAATATTATGATGTGATTCATGAACCCATAATTCATAAAATGGATCATGAAGAGTTAATAATTGCTTATATTAGTGATATTACAGCCAGTGAAAAAGTGAGAGTTGAATGTGTAAATTCTGTACCGGTTATGGCTTACATTCAAATTGATAATTATGATGATGTATTGCAAGGATTAAGCGAAGGTCAGCGAACGTCTATAGTCGCAGAAGTCAATAAGCTTCTAGCAGAATGGGTGGCAGAGAATGAGGCTGTGTTAAAGAAATATGCAGAGGACATGTATCTTGCGGTCCTTAACCGTCAGAACTTAAATAAATGCCTGCAGGAAAAATTTGATATTCTCGATCGGGTACGTGCCATTCACATTGGCAATAAAATTCCCGTGACCTTAAGTATGGGCGTTGCAGCTGATGAAGATTCTGTAGCTATATTGGGAGAACGAGCTCAAGCCGGTCTGGATTTAGCATTAGGCCGAGGCGGCGATCAGGTGGCTGTTCATGTAGGAGGCAAACTGCAATTTTATGGAGGCAAAGCGAAAGCTGTAGAAAAAAATACAAGAGTTAAGGCACGGATTGTAGCCCAGGCATTGCGGGAAATTATTGATGATGCGGATATGGTTCTGGTCATGGGCCATACAAATGAGGATTTTGACAGTTTAGGTGCTGCTATTGGCGTAGGTATTATGGCTCGCCATTTAGGAAAAGAATTGCACATCGTCGTTAGCCAGCCAGGGGTTTCATTAAGCAAGCTGCAGGAGATCTTGGCCGATTATGAAGAATATCAAGATTTATTTATCACGTCAGCGCAGGCGATGCCGCTGATCACGCCTCAAACCTTGCTCTTTGTAGTGGATGTTCATCATCCAGAGTTATCTGCAGCACCAGAGTTATTGAATAAAGTCGATCGAGTGGTTGTTATTGACCACCATCGCCGTTCTGAAAAATTCATTGCAAATCCGCTATTGGTATACCTGGAACCGTCAGCGTCTTCTACTTGTGAATTGGTTACAGAACTGCTGATGTACTTTGATGATTACCTAGAGTTTAATAAAATGGATGCCACAGCCTTGTATGCTGGCATTGTTGTTGATACCAAGCAGTTTTCGGTACAAAGTGGAGTGCGTACCTTTGATGCCGCAGCCTATTTAAGGCGCTCAGGAGCTGATCCAGCTTTAGTTCGTCAAATGTTTCGCTTAGACTTTGAGACAGTTAAGTCAAGGGCTGAAATTTTGAATCAGGCAATTATGTTACCTGGCGGTGTAGTCGTAGCAGGTTGTCCCGATAATATAAAAAATGCACAAATTGTGGCAGCACAGGTTGCTGATATGCTGCTGGGAGTAGAGGGAGTACAAATCAGCTTTGTATTGTTCTTTCTTGAAGATGGCGGCATCGGTGTTAGCGCACGATCCAACGGAGCTTTCAACGTACAAGTTATCATGGAAGAGCTGGGGGGCGGCGGACACCAGACAGTAGCTGGTGCTCAGATTAAAAAAGGTACTATGGAGGAAGTAAAGCGCCAAGTGATAGAACTGAGCGCAAAATATATAGAGGAGAGTGCAGAAAATGAAAGTAATTCTACAGCAAGAGGTTAAAAAATTAGGAAAAAAAGGCGATATTATAGAGGTTTCAGAAGGATATGCCCGCAATTATTTATTGGCGCAAAAATTAGCGATTCCTGCGACTGCTTCAAATGTCAATCAGGCAAGTCAACAAAAGGCATCAGAAGCACGCAAGCAGCAAAGAGCATTGGATGAAGCCAATCTGTTAGCAGCGCAAATGTCCAAAGTAGAAGTAACCATTGGCGTGAAAATGGGCGAAGGCGGCAAATTGTTCGGGTCTGTTGCGAGTAAAGATATTGCCGATGCTCTTTATGCCCAACATAAAATTGAAATGGATAAACGCAAAATTGATTTGAAAGATGCAATCAAAGCATTAGGTACATACCCTGTATCCATTAAACTGCACCCCGAAATTAGTGCTAAGATACAGGTACACATTATTGCTAAATAGCAAGGGCATTGGTGATGTATGCTTTTGCTGTCCTCTAACGGGGATTATAGAAAGGATTATTATATGAAAAACTTTTTTAACAAATTTATTCCTAGACGACCGTTGCCTGGCAGGGCAAGGGTCAATGAACAGCTGAAGCACCAAACAACAGCATTATATGAAATGTATGCAGGTATTTTTGGTCCAGATAAAGTGGTGCTAAAAGCTGTAAAACTGGATGCCTTATCTTTAATGAATTCTGAAAATACAGGTGAGCGAGTATTAGCGCTGCAAAAGCTGGTATTTGAAGATCCAACAATGGAAAAAATACCTACATTGCAAGAGATACCGGAAATTTTAGTTGCGATTGAAGAAGAGATAGCTGGTTTAATGGCTCGTCGGTCCCTGGAAGATCGGTTAGAAAAGAAGATTAATGATAAGATGGAAGAACGCCATCAAGAGTATGTGAGAGAAATAAAGATGCAGGTCCTCAAAGAGGAAGAAAACAATGTTGAAAATCCTCAAACCTTAAAGAAATATGCCATGCTGGAAGTCTTAGAACAGAAAAAACTGACTAAGTCAGCTATGGAGATCACTCGTCCAGAGATATTAGGGGAAATTGTAGGGCAAGAAAGAGCTGTAGAAGCTCTTCGTTCTAAATTGGCATCACCCTATCCTCAGCATCTGATTCTTTATGGTCCGCCGGGGGTTGGCAAAACAACGGCTGCCCGCTTGGTATTAGAAGCGGCAAAGGTGCTTAAATTTACGCCTTTTGCACAAGAGGCTCCTTTTATCGAGGTGGATGGAACCACATTGCGATGGGATTCCCGAGGGATGACCAACCCTCTTTTGGGTTCCGTTCATGATCCTATTTACCAAGGAGCGCGGCGAGATTTAGCTGAGACGGGTGTGCCAGAACCGAAACCAGGCTTAGCTACAGATGCTCATGGTGGTATTTTATTTATTGATGAAATTGGTGAAATGGATGCCATGCTGCAAAATAAGCTGCTAAAGGTACTGGAAGACAAGCGGGTATCTTTTGAATCCGCTTATTATGATCCTTCTGATCCGAATGTTCCCAAGTACATTAAAAAGCTTTTTAAAGATGGTGCGCCTGCCGATTTTATTCTGATTGGTGCCACGACACGAGATGCTTCGGAAATTAATCCTGCAATACGGTCGCGCTGTGCTGAGATCTACTTTGAGCCTTTGACGCCAAAGCATATAGAAGAAATTGTTTATAATGCGGCAGTCAAATTGGACGTAGCATTAGAATCTGATGTAGCTGCTTTGATTAGTGAATATACCATTGAAGGTCGTAAGGCTGTTAATATCTTATCGGATGCCTTTGGCATCGCTTTATATCGGTCCAGTGATCAGGAAAAAGTTGTCATTACACATGAGGATGTATATAAAGTAGTACAGGTTAGCCGTCTGACTCCTTTTGTAAATCTTAAGGCGGCCAATATTGGTGAAGTTGGTAAAGTATTTGGTCTGGGTGTGGCTGGTTATCTTGGTTCTGTATTGGAAATTGAGGCCGTATCCTTTGCAGCAGGAGAAAAGGGTAAGGGACGTATGCGCTTTAATGATACAGCAGGCAGTATGGCAAAAGATTCGGTCTTTAATGCTGCGGCTGTAGTCAGAAAGATAACTGGTGAAGATTTAGGCAAC
>JBEQCC010000259.1:0-4936 GCA_041639455.1 Pelosinus sp.
CTCGAGCTATTTTATCCAACATTTATGATTAAGAATGATAATCTCATTGGTTGCTACATATCGCCTTTCCTTAATCTATATCCATCCACATATCTATATATTTTTGTACTCCAACTTACTACTTATCTCATTATATTCTATATTATTCCATAATTATATAAAATTGTTCTGTTATGCCGATATATATCCCCAACATCAAGTCCGGCAAAAAGAAAAATTATGCAGTTGTAGAACTACATAATTTTTCAATATTATAAAAGGAAAAATGGAACTTCTTTTAAATAATAACCTTATTATTGTCCTTTTCAATCCATCAATAATTATGCCCATTCAAAGCGTTTTTTTAAATGATTCAAACGGCTATTAAAGGGTACATAATTATCATGCTGTAATCTCCCAACAACAATACCAGAAGCGACCCCTTGCGATTGTGCAAATTGAGTAATTGAAGCCTCACTAAACACATTGCATTTGATAAAATACTCATATGCCGAATTTGGAATTAGCTTATCCGCTGCAAAACTATTAGCTTCATCTTCCCATACCTTATTTTCTTCTGCATCTACTCCATTATCTACAAAGTCTCTTTTCCCATGAACTAAAATATGCCCTGCTTCATGAAAAAAACTAAACCATAGCTGATCATCTGTTTTATATCGCAAACTCAACTGAATAACCGCTTTTTTGGAAGATACCCAATGTGTAACTCCATTAACTGGAACCTTTGGAAGCTCCTGTACGAATACTACTGCAACACCTGTTTCAGCACATTTTTTCTGCAATTCGTTAACAAACACTTCGGGACCAACCTTAGTCAAACCACGAAACTCTGTCAATATTTTCTCAAATGTAGCAGAGTCATAAGGTCCACACTCTATTTTTGAAGCCTCAAGCTCCCCTTTTCGCAACCACGTTGACAATGCAATATTATCCATTCCACACTTTTCTGATTTACGATAGGAAAAAGCACCACAAAGCTTTCTTTCCCAGACTTTCTCCCACCCTTTAATTGACGCTACTCCAAAGAATCTAAGAACTTCTTCTAATTGACTAAAAGGCTCTTTAACCTCAGCGATCCATTTATAACTAATCATTTGCTTTATTGGGACTGCTTTCAGCCATGCCAACCTTTCTAGTAATAATTCCTTATCCTGAATCCTTGCCAGAGTTCCTCTATAATTCGACTCTAGGTTCATCCAATACTTCATTGGAGTATTTAATACTCTTTCTAGCTGCAATGCAGTCTCAGGCGTAAGAGCTGCTTTACCTTTAACTATTTCGTTAATAGTCTTTATCGGTCTCCCCATTCTTTCCGCCAATTCCACTTGGGTCATGCCTATACTTTCTAAAATTTCTATAAGATGATCACCAGGTGGAATGGCGATATCCGGGAAATATTTATTTGTGCTATTCATGATAATCTTCCACCTCCAAAATTAATATATCTGTAACTAAAGTTTTATCAATACCACCATCACTCTTTTTAGGTATTGGTTGGTGATTGGGCTTAAATATCAGTCTATTAGGATGTACTGTATCTACTGCAAAAGTTCCTTTGCGATTGTTATCTAGCTCATGGCATCTCGCGGGAGGTAAATAAGAAACATCTGCTAATGTATCGCTAGCTCGCAAATCATCTAAACGCAACAATATCTTCTTTGCGTGCCTATCTCCCCATTTCTTTTTTGCCAGTATACTATTATTGCATAACTTTTCTAGTTGTTTACTTGAAAAATCTATATTCACGGCATCACCACCAACAGTTTTTAACCTATTGGGTTAATTGTATCATAAGTAATATAGAAAGTCACTACTTATTATATCCAACTTTTTACAATACAATGTCTTATTTATACTAGATATACTTATTTCACTCAAATGATAAATTTGTTCAATGTGGAAAGCTACAGCAATTATTAAATCCAAATGACTTTAAACAAAAACAACAGGCGTGTCGCATTGTTTTTTGCAAAAAACATTTTTGCGACACGCCCTTACTTATTAAATGAGCCCTCTAAGCATTCGCCTTAGCGTATTTAAAGCAAAATAGGCTATCCTTTCAATTGTAGTTATTCCATGGTTATAGATTGGGAGATTAATTGTACATAGCTTAGATCTCAAACATTTTTACGATTTGTTTGGCGCTGGTATATCCTTACCGTCTTGCATAGCTATATCAATCCAAGCTGCTTTTGCATCTTGAATCATTTCAAAAGTATCTTGCCAATTATCTCCTTGTGTTAAACAACCAGGAAGATCTGGAATTTCTGCAACGTATCCGCCCTCGGACGCAGGGTAAATAATCATTTTATAAGGCAAGGACATGTAATACTCAAAAGTTTTATCTTCTTTTATATCGGCAAATTTCACATATTCTTTTTGGTGATATCCCTTGTCTGCTTCGGCTATCATTTTATCCAGTGATGTTTTAATTTTTATTTGATCTACCCATCCTTCCCTTGGTACTTTTTTATTATTCATCTCAGCTATTGGTATAAAAGATTTACAGGGCTGTGTCAGGATAATGCAAGTATTGCCATCTTGAATATTTTCAAATAGTTTATATCTCAGACATTTTTTCCGTTTGTCGCAATCATCACCAGTACAAGCTGAAAAAGGTGGATCAATTTCATTCTTCATTGCATCTTCTAAACAAAATTCAATCTTTTTTCCCAATGTTGTATCCTGTTTGTCTGTTGCGTTTCTTTCCCTTTCAAAGTCCAACTGACTCCAGTTTAACCCTGTTATTGGATATGTAATATGGCCCTTTTTATTTTTCATTTCAGCTATCTTTTGAGCTATTTCCTGTCGGTCAACTTCTTGCTCTGGATTGATCGCCTTTAGCTTAGAAATTACTTTATCTATTTCCCTTTCTGACTCTTCCACATCTTCAGCTTTTTTTAATTGCTCTGCCCAATCTTCTCTTGGCTCTTCTGTCTTATTAGATGTGTTTTCTTCTATGATTTTAGTGGGTGGATTTGTATATATGTGTAACCAAACTTGGCTTGGCTTTTCTTGGTTATAACAAGGAGATGCATACTCAACGTCAACAAGCTCACCTCCACCATAACCGTATGGACGTACTCCTTTGGTAACTATTCTTATTGGAGTGTCGTCTTTTAATCCTCTCAATGCCTTTTTGAATTCACCTACGTTCATGATTTTATACCTCCACTATTTGCAATTTGATTACTATTAATTACGAAGTGATCAAACAATTTTACGATTAATCTAACAAGGCTACAATTCACATTAATTAACTATTTTTATAAAACATAAGCCCATTATTCCTAGATTCATTATATCATCTTAAACATTTTTACGATTTAATATTTACTCCATATCAAACATTTCTTCCAGTGCTTTTACGGCTGTTTCTTGCATATCGGGCATCAAGTGGCTATATGTATCTAGTGTCATTATCAAGAAAAGCCCAAATAGCATGTCTTTTCTGACAGTCCTGTGATTTATTTCATGGTCGTTGCTACGGTGCTATGACCTAAACGCTCAGAGATAACTTTTATATTAATTCCTTGACGTAATAACAGCGTTGCATGGGTATGTCGAAGGTCATGAAAACTAAACTCCCTGTCTAATTGAGCTTTCATTAGCATTTTTTTGAAATACCGATAAGTGAAATTTGAAGTATCAACTGGTTTACCCCAGAGATTCGTAAATAACAAGCTCTCCTCATTATCAAATTTATCTCCTAAAAAATTTGCAAGGCATTCTTGTTCCTTTTGATACCTCTCTAAAGCTTTTTTGATGCTGACTGTTACAGGAATTCTACGCTTTGAACCTTTTGTCTTGGGGTCTTCAAATATCATACCTTTAGTGTTGGATGAGACCAACGCCCTTTGTACATTCAAAGTATTATTTGCAAAGTCTATGTCTTTCCACTTTAGTCCAAATACCTCCCCTAGACGCATGCCAGTAGACAATGCTAATGAGATAACCATATATGCCATGCCTTGCTAATTTCCCCAGAGAAAATTTCCGTCCTTATTTCTTCCAAATCCCAGAAATTACGATTATTTCCCATAATCTTCTCTCCTTTTATTTTTACTTTTATTTAGTTATCTGGTAAACTTGATTTAACTTATATTATTTCCATATAGTTCATCAAGACTTTTACTTCCTGTTATAATTATTATTTCAAGAGGACTTTTACTTCCTGTCAATATATTTAAGGAGAATTTCTATGAATTTTTCTCTCAGATTAAAATATCTACGTCAAGTATACAATACAAGTCAAAAAACACTTTCCGATTTACTTGGAATATCGTCGCGTGCTTTTAGATTTTATGAATCTGGAGAGCATGAACCTACTCTTAAAAATCTTTCTTCCTTAGCCGACTATTTCGGAGTATCGTTAGATTATCTTACAGGCCGAAATGATGATCCTAGATATGAAGATTTTGTGGAGAAAGCAGAAGCAGCCTTTATTAATGAACTTGAAACTCTCAAAGCACACGAAAAAAATGCAACTTTCATGAGTTTAGAAGAAAGTTTAGGTGCAATAGGTAAAGGTGGACTAACACGTTATGAAAGTCTCCGTAAAAAATACTCATCACCAATAGCACATCTCAAATTAATTTTTGCAGAGCGAGAAAATATAAATAAAAAAATAGAGCATGCCCAAAAAGTAGCTAAATATTGTAAGCTTCCCGAAGACGGTCCTATTAATTATATTCGAAATAAATTTAGAGCTAATGAAGTGGTGTTTATGCGCCCCTTAAAGAAAGGAGAAAAAACTCCTGATCAGTTGCTTATTGAAGAATTAGACAAGCTTGAAGCGGAATATAGAGCTAGTAAATAATTACAGTAAATATGTCGCAGAATATTATTACTAATCTATTGCCTTCCTAACTGCCTTCCAAACACAAAAAAGCCTTCCGGCGTTATGCCGGAAGGCTTGAATTTACTGGAGCTGGTG
>JBEQCC010000260.1:0-4932 GCA_041639455.1 Pelosinus sp.
GTAAGAGCAGCTAATATTGTAAGTTCCTCAGGAGACAATTAAAAAAAAAGCATTTGACATTCTGTTGTTTCCATCATACCACCATTTTAATTTTTTTTTGCGATTATTAATTTTAACCTCTCGTTCAATTCATCTACATACTTTTGTGTCTTTTGTAGTTCAATTTCTATTTCTTGCATTTCAATCTCTACTTCTCTTGTTTGTTGCCATTTAATCTTTTCTTCGTTTGGAAAACACGAGAGTTTTGTTAATATATTTCCGATGACAATAAAAGCATTACCTAATATCTCCCGCTCATTGGCATCAAGTTCTTTTGCTAGTATTATTCCAGTTTTACTAGCAGATTGCAGGGCTTTTTCTGGTTCTAATAATTTAAAATAATCTATTATCGCTTTTATTGATTTCATTTGAGACGGGAGTACATCTATCATTGTTTAAGCCGCCACCTTTTACCAATAATTCCTTAACATTAAATAATATTCAGAAAAATTATATAGTATTCCCATTTTATCTTTTCACTGAGTTTCAACAAAATGCATGATGTAAAAAATAGAGGCTGCGCTGGCTCTTTGTAGGCCCTGCCTAACATAGTACTTTTCAGCATACGAACACAGGTATTGATGGTATTGCCGCATCTACAAAGAAAAAACCGGGGTCTCCCCGGTAAT
Source organism: Pelosinus sp. (assembly GCA_041639455.1). Classification (GTDB taxonomy): domain Bacteria; phylum Bacillota; class Negativicutes; order DSM-13327; family DSM-13327; genus Pelosinus. The sequence goes on from JBEQCC010000260.1 coordinate 669, forward strand.
ATCATTGGATGCAATATTTGTTGTTATTGGCTTATCGCGTCATGAAAACAATATTATTATCTACACTTTCATGAGTCTCCAGGTTATTTCCGATTAGGCCACTATCCTTTTCTACTATCTTAGATAACTTTTGCAATCTTATTTAAGACATCAATCCCACTACCGAATTTACACATGGCGTCACAATCAAAACGTAAATCGGAAAATAAAATGTATGAAATAGGATTGTTATTTCCTTTAAATGATGGTCGCAGTAGTTGTGCTTTAATCTCCTTTTCTCGCTTATTCGGCGCAATCAGATATAAATTACAGATGCCAATGGATAATGATAAATCATGTAGTCGAAGAATACCAGAATAAATCGATGTACTTTTCTCAACCTCAAAAGCACCTATGATTTTTTCGTTTTCATCAAGCCAGATTACGTCAATTAGAGATATCGTATCACGAATGGAATCTGCTATGCCTTTTAAGGGCAATACTGGTATTGAAAACTCTCCAAGATTTCTATCATTCCATTCCCGTTTATGGTCATTCTGTGCAATCCAAACTTTATAGCCCAGCGATTTACCCAGTGTAGCAAGGTGATATTGCATCTCGCTATGTTCACTACCTTCTACAATATCATCCATGACTTCTTTGTGCCGCTTACATTTATTCTTAATACGTTTTTGTTCTTCCTCTTCTATTATATCTGCGGCATTCCCTGTTACAACAATCCTCCCCATTCCAATCTCAAAAAGCACCCCAGCTATCATTCCTAAATCTTTGGATGTTATATGACAATAGTTCTGATTTGTTTCTATCATGATATCTCTCATTTCCAAGTAGGCAGGCCATGATCCAAGCTTTATTTTTTTATTGAATAAGGTGTTAAACCCCTTAACAATCGCTGTATTAAACGGTGGAAATAATGTAGGGTGAAGAAAATACAAAATATTAGCTACTGCGGGTCCCAATCCTTTTATTTTACGCCGATCTAGTTTTATAATTTCTTCTACTATCTGTTTTTCACTGGTTGCATTGGAACAGGCTTTTAGAAAACGCCCAAAGGCGAGCTTATTCTGATCATTTTCATAAATGTCGGGAATACGTAACTTTGGCTTCCAAAAAAAAGCATGCGCCGCCCCTTCAAATACTTGTTTTTGTTCTGATATGGCTGTAACAACAGTCTCCAGGGAGGACCCCTTGAAATCATTACCAAATAGTCCTCCCTCTATATCCTTCACAACATCATTTATCCCACTTTTAATTGTTCGAAAAGCTTTTAGCCGCTCTTCGTTATTTAAGAACCATGTTTGATAAACAGACTCAGGATCTACTTTATATTCATCATGAATGATTTGCTCAATATTCACTACCATTCCTCCTATTGTCGCCTTACTAAAAAACTATTCTATGTAAATTAGAAACTTCCTTTTTCACTTCACTAAAATAAGAACGAAAGACTTCACACATTCCTAGCTCAAATACATTATAAGACCCAAAGAATATAAAAAGCAGAGTTCAATTGAACTCTGCCTCATGTTATAAAAACTTTGATCTGACGTTTTCCAGGTCAGTAGTAGCAAGATTATCAACCACTTCGATAACACCAACACTTTTACGGTCCTTATAAATCCCAAAAGTACCAACCTCATCTTGCCGAAAGTCTATCTCTTTTATTTCTTGTTTTCCTACAAACGAAGAGACGACCTTCTTCTGTTTGTAATCAATAATATTCCATTCGCCAGTGGCATTATCAAATTCGGTAAGGTCGAATTTGATTTTTGCAAGGGCCTGTTTATTGATAACGACCACTAGTGGTTCAAATTCATACCCGATACCTTTTATCGATACAGTTTGCAGCTTATTACTGATTGTGGCTTTACGAATAAGCCTTTCTGTTGAAACCTTAGCAATATCATCGCCATAGATACTTTCGACTTGCGTACCACCAGTACTGCAGCATCCGTTTTTTGAGTCAATGGTTGTTTTATCTTTGGTAACATCGATGGCGTTGACATCATCCACAACCTTAATGACGCCTCTAATCATTCCCATCCAACAACTAAAGTTTATGTCTTGATCTTGTGGCGTAAACTCAATGATGTTTTCCCCAGAAGATAACTTTTTCTTACTATTTAGTGAAGGGATGATGATCTGGTTATTACAAGAGGTTATTTGTTCACCGTCAACAATCCATTTTACCGGAACACTATTTTGCACATATAACACGTTCGGTGTGTAGCCTCTATTATTTGCCGTCATACGGATGGTTTGCACGCCATTATCAATTTGTGCCTTTGTTACCATAGAAGTTCCGTTAGTGCCTTTTGCTGTTAAATCCGAAAAGGGAAGATTTAGCCCCGCAATTGCTAAACCACGATTCGTCATTACTACACCTAACACAATCACAAGGACACCACTTAATTTCATAATTCTTTTCGTGGAATCTTTACTAAAAAGACTTGTTATTGTTCCAAAAGACAACATTAACGGCAATGTACCCAGAGCAAAAACTAGCATAGATGAGGCACCCTGTAACGCGCTGCCAGTGCCCAAAGCATAAAGTTGCATCGTTTGAAGGGGACCGCACGGCATCAATCCATTAAGGAGTCCAACTAAAAAGGGAGCCTTTACTTTCCTGTTTAACGAATGAGTAGGTAAGGGAATTCTTAGATACTTTCTAAATATAGTAAAACCAGCCATATTGAGCCCCATAAATATCATAAAGATACCGGCAATTATCGCAACACCAGACATAAACCCGATTGACACAGTAAGAACCGATCCAATCGCACCGACGATACCACCAAGAACCGTATAGCCCAGTACCCGACCTATATTATAGTTTAAAGATGGTAGAAAGGATTCAAAATTCCCCTTAGCTTCATTGGCTATACTTTGCGATAACATGATACCGCCACACATACCGACACAGTGTAAGGACGTAAAAAGCCCAATCATAAACAAAACGAAATAGGTAACTTCACCCTTGAGTTTTGAACTCATATCAAAGCCGCCTGTATAGTTACCCAAAAGGAGTACAGCTAAAAAGACGATTAAAATACCCGCGGCGCTTTTAAACTTACCAGCTGACTGGGTCCTATAGCCAATTGTATAGTCTATGTTACTAATTGCCTTGCTAATTTCTTCGGGACTACATGTACCGGAATCATATTCTATATATACCATATTATCAGCATAACTAGCCTTAACTTTCTTAACCCCTTGTACATTGCGTATTGCTTTTTCAATTCGTCCTTCGCAGGATGAGCAATGCATATCTTTTATCGGAATTTTTTTTGCAATTGTACTCATGTAATCACCTCACCAGTTTTATAGCAATTCACGACTCCCAATCCTATAAATTATATTCTCCCCTTATCATCTATAGAACGAGAGCAGTTTCATTAGGAGCAATCATCTCTATTTTATCCATAATTGCAACTTTTAAACTGGTTAGCGGGTTAAGTAAAAATCGCTATAAAAAAAGCTGCCGAACTGAAGTGCCCCCCCCCTGAATTAACTTTGGGGGTGATTTTATGCCAAAAGGGATACCAAATCAAAAATATACCGGTGAATTTAAGCAAAATGTAGTAGAAACAATGCATAGAGAAAAACTAAGCTATTGTGAGACCGCACAGCAATTTGGGATAGGTAATCACAGCCATGTTTCTCACTGGGAACGAACCTATCTGGAAGAAGGCCCGGAAGGACTTTACATAGAACGACGGGGACGTGGAAGCAAAGGACGGCCTGCCAGCTTACCGAAAGAAACGGAAGAAGACTTAATTGCTGAAGTCCAGCGGCTGCGAGCGGAGAACGCATACCTAAAAAAATTGAAGGCCTTGGTTTTAGAAGAGGAACGCCTAAACAAAAGGCGCAAGTGATCTGGGAACTAAGGCACGAACATAAGATTTCGCTACTTATTGAAGTATCCGGCCTACCGCGCTCTACCTATTACTATTACGCGAAAAGACGAACGGTAGCTGACAAGTATAGTGCGATTAAAAAACAGATCACTGCAATCTACACCGAAAACAAAGGTCGATATGGCTATCGACGCATCACGGACGAGCTGCACAATCGCGGATATATCATTAACCATAAGACTGTACAGCGGCTGATGAAAGAGCTGGGTATTGTCTGCCGGGTCCGAATGAAGAAATATTGTTCCTACAAGGGCGAGGTTGGCAAAGTAGCTCCAGATCTTCTTAAACGAGATTTTGAGGCCGAAAAACCAAATCAGAAGTGGGTTACTGACGTTACAGAGTTTAGC
>JBEQCC010000261.1:0-4931 GCA_041639455.1 Pelosinus sp.
AGATCAATTTGGCGAATTTATCATTGATTATTTTAATAAAGAAGGAATCGATACATCACAAATTTATAAAGCGGAGAATGGTGAATCATTGGGCCTTACTTTCACGGAAATATTGAGTCCTACGGAAAGCAGCATTCTCATGTATCGAAATGACATTGCTGATTTAAGCTTAGCAGTGGAAGAAATTAATGAAGAGTATATAAAAAATGTGAAAGCAATCGTTGTATCTGGAACTGCATTGGCAAAAAGCCCATCCAGAGAAGCAGTATTAAAGGCTTTGGAATATGCGAAGAAACACAACACAGTGGTTATTTTTGACGTTGATTATCGTGCATATTCATGGCTGAATAAAGATGAGATTGCCATTTATTATTCTATCGTTGGTAAGAGCAGTGATTTAATTATAGGATCAAGAGAAGAGTTTGATCTGATGCAAGGACTGATGACAAAGGAAAGCAGTGATGAAGAGACTGCGAAACGATGGCTTGCGTATGGAAATAAAATTGTCGTGATTAAGCATGGAAAAGATGGTTCAACCGCTTACACGGCAGATGGAAAAAAATATAATATTAAACCATTTCCTGTTAAGCTTCTTAAATCTTTTGGCGGAGGCGACGCTTATGCATCAGCCTTTATCTATGGACTGCTGGAAGGTTGGGATATCATCGACTGTCTAGAATTTGGCAGTGCGTCAGCTGCTATGTTAGTAGCTAGCCATAGTTGCTCCGAAGCAATGCCAACGGTTGAGGAAGTAGCAGAATTTATTAGAAAGAGCAAAGAGGAATATGGCGAAATGGTAGCAAGAATGTAGGGGGATAACATTATGATTCACAATATCGGTGAGTTAAAATATGGTTTAAATTCATTATGTGAAGTCAATGGAAAAAATAAAGAAATGCTAATGGATATCAGCATTATAAAACTCGATAAAGATTCTCATGAATCCTATTATCAGCAGCATAAAGAAATCGCTATTTTGCTATTAGATGGCAAGATCAAGATCAAATGGTCGGTTAGAGAAGAAGTGATCGAAAGAAGATCTGTATTTGACGAAGAACCTTGGTGTTTGCATGTTCCAAAAGAAACAGAGGTTACTGTAGAATTTTTAGAGGCGAGTGAAATACTGATTCAATGTACTGAAAATGAGAATAATTTTGCAGCTAAGTTATACAGTCCTGCTGACTGTCAGAGTGATATTTTTGGTGAAGGCGTTTGGAATGATGTTGCAAGAAGAGTCGTTAGGACCGTATTTGATTATCGTAATGCGCCTTACTCTAATATGGTTATGGGCGAAGTAATCACCTATCCCGGTAAGTGGTCTAGTTACCCTCCTCATCATCATCCACAGCCAGAAGTGTATTACTACAAATTCAATAAACCACAGGGATTTGGTTTATGTCTAGTCGGTGAAAAGGCTTATCAGATACAAGATAATAGTTTTTTGACAATACCGGGAGGTTTAGTTCACCCTCAAACATCTGCTCCAGGTTATGCGATGTATTATTGCTGGATGATCAGGCATTTAGAAAATGATCCATGGACGAATCGAATTGATGATGAAAAGCATACATGGTTACTAGATAGAAATATAAAAATATGGCCGGAAAAATAAAAAAAACTGGACCTAATATTCACAATAATTGAAAGAATTTGAATACAAGGGAATCAATTGTGAAATAGGAGGAAGGGTATGTTTAATAAGGAAACAGTGAAATTGGGAATTGCACCCATCGCTTGGACGAATGATGATATGCCGGATCTGGGGAAAGAAAATACTTTTGAACAATGTATAAGCGAAATGGCTCTTGCTGGTTTTACTGGCTCGGAAGTTGGTTGTAAATATCCTAAAAATGTAAATGTATTAAAAAAGGCCCTTAATTTAAGAGGATTAGAAATAGCAAGTGCTTGGTTTAGTGCTTTTTTGACAACAAAGCCATATGAAGATACGGCAAAAGAATTCATTTTACATAGAGATTTTCTGCATGTCATGGGAGCTAAGGTCATTGTTGTATCGGAACAAGGACATAGTATACAAGGAAAGCTGGATATTCCGATATTCACAGGAAAATATCATTTAAATGATGAAGAGTGGCAGCAATTTGCTGTAGGGTTAAACAAATTAGGTGCTTTAGCAAAAGAAAAAGATATGAAATTGGTTTATCATCATCATATGGGAACTGTAGTTCAGACTACGGAAGAAATAGACCGACTTATGAATATGACAGATGAAAACTTGGTGTATTTATTATTTGACTCAGGACATCTGGCATATTCAGGGGAAGATTTTATTTCCATATTAACAAAATATGTTAATAGAATAAAACATGTTCATTTAAAAGATGTGCGTCCAGAAATGCGAGAAAAGATTAGAAAAGAAAACTTAAGTTTCCTTCAAGGGGTTAGAGCAGGTGCATTTACAGTGCCAGGAGACGGATACATTGATTTTGGACCAATCTTTACGATTTTGTCTGAAAATAAGTACGAAGGATGGTTGTTGGTAGAGGCAGAACAGGATCCGGCAGAGGCAAATGCTTTTGAATATGCACAAAAGGCTAGAAAGTATATCAAAGAAAAAATAGGGTTTTAAAAGTCTATAGGATAGATAATTTCGTCATTCAAAGGTAATGAATAATGATAGGCGAGGTGGCATTATGAAAAAAATACGGCTTACAGTTGCTCAAGCACTTATAAAATTCCTTAATAATCAATACGTTGAATTTGATGGTGTGGAAAGGAAATTTGTCGAAGGTATCTTTACCATTTTTGGTCACGGTAATGTAATCGGATTAGGGCAGGCATTAGAGCAGGATGCAGGTGATCTAATCGTTCATCAGGGGCGGAATGAACAAGGGATGGCACATGCGGCCATTGGCTTTGCTAAACAAAAGTTTAGAAAACAAATATACGCTTGTACATCATCCGTAGGCCCAGGGGCCGCCAATATGATAACGGCGGCAGCGACTGCGACTGCCAATAGAATTCCTGTATTATTCTTGCCAGGTGATGTATATGCCACCCGGCAGCCAGACCCTGTTTTACAGCAAATCGAACAATTTTATGACTTTTCAATTAGCACAAATGATGCTTTTAAAGCAGTAAGCAAATACTGGGATCGAATTTTTCGCCCGGAACAATTAATGACTGCTTGCATCAACGCTATGAGAGTATTAACAGATCCGGCAGACACTGGAGCAGTGACAATCGCTCTGCCTCAGGATGTGCAAGGGGAAGCTTATGATTATCCAGAGTATTTCTTTCAAAAGAGACTTCATCGAATTGAAAGAAGGCCTGCAACAAAAGCAATGATTCAAGATGCAGTTGACCTTATCTCGAAAAAAAAGAGACCCATTCTAATATGCGGCGGTGGAGTAAAATACGCAGAAGCGGCAGCAGTATTTAAGCTCTTTGCTGAGAAGTTCAATATTCCTTTTGGAGAAACACAAGCTGGTAAAGGTGCAATCGTTTGGGATCATGAATTAAATCTTGGCGGAATCGGTGAAACAGGCAGTTTGGCAGCAAATATAATTGCGAAGGAAACAGATCTTGTCATTGGTGTAGGTACGAGGTATACAGACTTTACAACCTCTTCGAAATGGATATTCCAGAATCCAGAGGTAGACTATTTAAATATAAATGTAGCTGCTTTTGATGCTTATAAATTGGATGGCGTAAAAGTGGTTGCTGATGCAAAAGCTGCTTTGGAAACATTAACGGAAGAATTAGAAAAAATAGACTATAAATCAGCCTATGAAGCCCAGATAAAAGAGGCTAAAGATAAATTGAAGGCAGAAGTAGATCGAGTATATGCAGTGGAATATACAGGTGAAGGTTTTGTGCCTGAAATTGACGATCATCTTGACCGTGCCGTCTTAGAAGAGTTTAAAAAGGTAACTGGTTCTTGCTTAACCCAGTCGAGAGTCTTAGGCGTATTGAATGAACTGCTCGGTGAGACTGATATTATCGTTGGTGCATCAGGAAGCTTGCCGGGAGATTTGCAGCGAGTTTGGCGGGCAAAAGGAACAAATACCTACCATATGGAATATGGATTTTCCTGCATGGGATATGAAGTAAATGCAAGCCTGGGTGTGAAATTGGCTGCACCAGATCAAGAAGTATATACATTTATTGGTGATGGCTCCTATATGATGCTGCATTCTGAATTACCGACTTCTATCCAGGAAAGAAAGAAGATCAATGTGATACTATTAGATAATATGACATTTGGGTGTATCAATAATGTACAAATGGAACATGGAATGGGAAGTTTCGGTACTGAATTTAGATTTAGAGATAAAGTAAGCGGCAAGTTAGATGGCGGATTTGTGCCTATTGACTTTGCTATGAACGCAGCTTCTTATGGATGCAAGACGTATACCGTTAAAACAGTAGATGAACTGAAAGCTGCAGTCATTGATTCGAAGAAGCAAACTGTTTCTACGCTGATTGATATAAAAGTGCTGCCTAAAACAATGGTGCATAAATACAATTCATGGTGGCGAGTTGGTGTTGCTGAGGTTTCTAGCAGCGAAAAGATTCAGGAAGTATATAAAACAATAAAAAAGAATATTGATCAGGCTCGGGAGTATTAGTATCAATTGAACAAATACCCACAAGCAGCAAGCCATAAATAATGATCGTTGCTCTAGTAAATTATTTCTAATACAATTTAAATGACTGGAGAAAATTTTTAATCATATTTTATGGCTTATGCTTGCTTATATCGAATCCTTAGGATAATGAAACTGATTGATGTTTCATTGTAAAAGAACGTCCTTAACGTGCCCGAGCACGTTGGCGATATAAGTAGAAAATTAAAATTATCAGTTAACCAAGTGAGGTAATCATAAAAGATACATGCATCTGAAATAAAAGTTATACAAAAGTTACACTACAACTTTTGATAATTATATTTTAATTAAGGGAGGAAGAAA
>JBEQCC010000262.1:0-4551 GCA_041639455.1 Pelosinus sp.
GCTCTTCCGATCTACTGCTTGTCTCTAAGGTATTAGCTGCAAGAGTATTTACCACAGAATCAATGGAGGCAGCATGTGTTATCGGAAGCGGTATTATTATGCTAATTAAAAGTAAGCATAGAATACTATAGGTTAATAATTTATTTTTATGCACCCTAATACCTCCTATACAATAAGTTATTTTTTCGAAAATATATTTTTGAATACGTTCCAAGCATTAGGATCTTCTTCCCCTAATTTCCACATTGCAGCACCAGCAATGTCATACTTGGTGACCAAATCAACTTTATATTTAAGACTTTCGCTATTTTCAAACCAAACTTGATGCTTTATTCCATTTGAATCTGTGTAATCAAAATAAGGAGATTTAGAAGAAGTATCCCATATAGCAGGACTGTTAAAATCTTGCATTAGTTTAGTGATTGCCTTATAGTCTAGACTTTCAACCCCTTTACTGGACCAGTCATAACCGTAAGCTGCTAGTCCAATATATAGTTTATTTTTGGGGATAAATTTCAATGCGTATTTTAGATTTTTTTCTACCCAATTGATATCATCGATAGGCCCAGCATCACTCCAAGTACCATGATTATCATACGTCATAAGAATGATCTTATCGGCATACTTGGCTAATTCTGCATAATCATATGCAATTGATACATCATTTGATTCATCTTGCTTAGGGAATACATCAATCGATATAACGTATCCTTGAGGTTTAAGACGTGCGGAAAGTTCTTGCATAAAAGTAGAAAGGTTATCTCGATCTTGGGCATCAACCATTTCAAAGTCCACATTTATACCATCCAGCTTATATTTTTTTATATAAGATTCTAAACTATTTATAGCTTTCTCTCGTAATGATGGAGTAGCTAAAATCTTATGAATGGATGATTGACTGCCTTGTTGTTTAGCATTATTTACTAATAGCAATACAGATACATTATTTTTCTGAGCAAAATCAATTACAGATTCATGGTCATTACCACCACGATCTGTAAGTGTACCATCTTCTTCTAAAGTAGCCCAAAAAGGAGCAATCGTTCTAATTACGTCGGTATTTTTATATAGGGAATTAAAAGAAGAGGTATCGGTTGCCCACCATTCGGCGTAAAAGCCGATCAATTCTTTGGGAGAGCTTGTATTTATTCCTGAAGGGAATTTAATCTTTTTTTGGAGATCTTGTGGAAGAGTCAGTATATCTCCAAAAAAGTTTCCCATTATACCAAGCAGCATGTCCACTAAGCCATTCCCGGAAGGCGTCTTCTTAGGAGTGTCAGAGTTAGCAGTAATTGCCGATTGTAACATATCAGTAAAGGAAGATGCATATGCTGATGATGTTATAGGGAGCATAAATGTAAATGCCATCATAAAAATGAGAAGCCATGAGATGGATCGATTATATTTTTTCATATATCACCTCCAAGAAGTATTACAATATGAAGTTGTTCATAGTTATGTAAACATAATAACACAAATAGAAGTAGGTAGCAATAACAAAAACAGGCAATTGTATGCCTGTTTTATAATTTAATGATATCGGATACCGTTGATATCGTATATCCTTTGCTATGGATTTGCTGAATTAACTCTGGTAGAGCTTTGCTTGTAACTTCGGTGGGATGGATAAGAATAATTGCTCCATTATGTAGCTTTTTCATAACCCTATTAATGATGATTTCCGTTGGAGGACGCTGCCAATCAATGGTGTCAATACTCCACATAATGGTTGTATATCCAAGATCATTGGCTGCTGATAATACAGTATCATTATATTCACCATAAGGTGGTGCATATAATGATGTTTTAATAGTGGTGAGCTCTTTCACCAATTCTTCAGTTCGCAATATCTGTTCTTTATTTTTCTCTTTACTAATCGTGTTCGGGTGTGGATGAGTGTAAGTGTGATTACCTAATTCATGTCCTTGAGTTGCTAGTTCTGTCACTAAAGCAGGGAATCGTTTTCCCCAGCTACCACCAATAAAAAATGTTATTTTTATATTATTCTCGTTAAGGGTGTTTAGCATAGCAGGCAGGTATTCTTCACCCCAAAAAACATTGCAGGCAAAAGCTACTTTCGGTGTCGCCGAGTTACCATGAAAGATAGGAACTGGCTTATTTACAGGTTGTGTATTATTAAAAATGGGTTGCAATAATCCTGACAAAATAATAATGGCAAAAAAAACTCCAGCAGAAAACAGCACATACCATTGTTGAATTCGAACAACAAAACACCATTTCAAAGGCAATCACCTCTAACTTCATACTATTCTATATTTAATCTATTAATTAAGAAGTGATTTTATGAAACAAAAAAACATAAACCAAGTGGTTTATGTTTAAAAATTTTATTTACATTACTCTTTTTTTTCAGATTCCACAGGTAAAAGCTCTTTACGTGAAAGATTAATACGTCCTTGGCGATCCACTTCTGTAACTTTAACTAGAATCTCGTCTCCAACCTTTACAACATCTTCTACCTTTTCCACCCGTTCACGAGCTAACTGAGAGATGTGAACAAGTCCTTCTTTACCTGGGAGAATCTCGACAAAAGCACCAAAATTCATTAAACGTGTAACTTTACCCGTATAAGAGCCGCCTACTTCTACTTCCCTAACCAGCGTTTCAATGATTTTTACAGCTTTTTGCCCTGCTTCCATATCTACAGCGGCAATAAATACTTTACCGTCATCTTCAATGTCAATTTTAACACCAGTTTCTTCGATAATTTTTTTGATTGTTTTACCACCAGGTCCAATTACATCTCGAATCTTATCTGGATGAATCTCCATTGTAATAATACGAGGAGCAAAAGGTGACAACTCAGCCCTAGGTTCCTGAATCACTTCTACAATTTTACTCATGATGTGCATTCTGCCGCGATGAGCTTGAGAAAGTGCTGCAGATAAAATTTCCTCTGTAATACCAGCAATTTTAATATCCATTTGAATGGCTGTAATTCCAGATGTTGTACCAGCAACTTTAAAATCCATGTCGCCTAATGCATCTTCTAAACCCTGAATATCAGTTAGTATAGAAAAATCTTCCCCCTCTTTAACCAAACCCATCGCAACTCCAGATACTGGACGCTTGATCGGTACACCTGCATCAAGAAGAGATAAGGTACTGCCGCAGACACTAGCCATGGAACTAGAGCCATTTGATTCTAAAATTTCCGAAACCAAACGAATTGTATAAGGAAATTCAATTTCTGAAGGAATAACTGGAACTAATGCACGCTCTGCTAAAGCACCATGACCAATTTCCCTTCGTCCAGGTCCTCTTGATGGTCTTGTTTCACCAACGCTAAATGATGGGAAATTATAATGATGCATATAACGCTTCGATTCTTCGACACCTAAGCCATCAAGTATTTGTTCGTCTCCCATTGCACCAAGAGTTGTGATCGTTAATGCCTGGGTTTGTCCACGAGTAAATAATGCAGAACCATGTGTACGTGCTAACAAACCAATGTCACAACTAATAGGTCGTACTTCTTCTAATTGACGACCATCTGGACGTATTTTATCAACAGTTATCATTCTACGAACTGCTTCTTTAATAATTTTTTGCATCATATTTTGAATGTCTTTACCATTATCAGGATATATAGCCTCGAAATGTTCTGCAACTTGCTTCTTAGCTTGTTTTATATTTTCTTCTCGGGTTAATTTATCAGAATTTCTAACTGCCGTTGTGAGTTTTTCTGTAGCATAATCACGTATGGCACTACTGATCTCAGCAGGTATTTCATATAGTTTTATTTCACGTTTAGGTTTACCAATTTCAATAATCATTTTTTCTTGGATGGAAATTAGATTACGAATGATGTCATGCCCAAAGCTAATTGCTTGTAAAATAGTATCTTCGCTTAATTCGTTAGCATTGGCTTCTACCATAAGTACAGCGTCTTTTGTACCTGCAACGACTAAATTAAGTTCACTTAATTTTTGCTGCTCAACAGTTGGATTCGTAATGAATTCATTATGAATCAAACCAACTCTGACACCGCCAATTGGTCCGTTAAAAGGAATATCTGAAATTGATAAAGCACATGACGCGCCGATCATCGCTGGTATTTCTGGTGAATTATCCTGGTCGACTGATAATACGGTCGCTACGATTTGTACATCATTGCGAAAACCGCTAGCAAATAATGGTCGAATGGGCCTATCGATCAAACGGCTTGCAAGAATAGAGGATTCACTAGGACGTCCTTCACGCTTAATAAAGCCACCCGGAATTTTACCTACCGAATATAATTTTTCTTCATAATCAACACTTAGAGGGAAGAAATCTATTCCATCTCTAGGCTTTGCTGATTTAGATACGTTAACCATAACCATAGTATCACCGTATCTTAATATTGCACTTCCGCTAGCAAGTTCTGCTATTTTTCCTATTTCAACAGAAAGTTCTCTTCCTGCTAAATCCATTTTGAATATTTTATGTTCAAACATTCGTGCTTGCCTCCTCTTGTACTAAAAACACCTTTTCATTCTATGTATTATCTTATCAAAAATACTACAAATTAACAACCTAAAAGTAACA
>JBEQCC010000262.1:4561-4904 GCA_041639455.1 Pelosinus sp.
CAGACATTGAGTAAGAGACTGTTCTGACTGTACTTCTAAACCAGCCTGAAGCAAGAAGCATCAGGCATTTTGTGAGAGCTTTTTCTCACAACATTTCTAGTCCAAGTTTGCGGACTCAAGGCATTTGCTTTAGAAATAAGTCAGAATTAGAACACTGGATCACCTAACACCGCTGAACTTTCAGAAAAATCTGGACCTGTATGTGAACATATACAAGCTCCACCTCTAGTAAATAATACTTTTCTTGCTTTTATTTTATTTTTTACTTCTTTTTGAAGTTTTTCAAATTCGTTATAGTTATCTCCACATCCAATAGTTACGATTTTATTTTCTAAACTTCCAT
>JBEQCC010000263.1:0-4870 GCA_041639455.1 Pelosinus sp.
GATTGGGGCATGCCGTGTTATGTGCCAAGCAGTTTGTAGGGAATGAGCCTTTTGCTGTGCTGTTAGGTGATGATATTATTGATGCCAGCGTTCCTTGTTTAAAGCAAATGATGAGTGTCTATGATGATTGTTATGGTACTATTCTAGGGACACAAGAGGTTCCTCTGGATAAGGTTTGTAATTATGGAATTGTAAAACCGGTAGAGATTAAGCAGAATGTGTGGCAGGCTGTGGATCTTGTAGAAAAGCCAGACATGAAAGAGGCGCCTTCTCGTTTGGCGGTGATGGGACGCTATATTCTTCAGCCTGAGATTTTTACTATCTTGGAGAAAACTCCTCCTGGAAAAGGCGGAGAGATACAGTTAACCGATGCGATCCGTACGTTGGCAATTGATCAGCATTCCGTGTATGCTTATAATTTTGAAGGTCGTCGTTATGATGTGGGTGATAAGCAGGGATATCTGGAAGCGACTATTGAATTTGCTCTGAAGCGTCCTGATTTGCGGGATGACTTTTTACGATATTTGATCAAAACTGTCGGTCCGCTGGTGGCGGGGAAGAATGGGAATGCAGGTTGTAGCAAATAGTGGCTAAACACACCCGGCACTACGTGTCGCCCCTCTTAAGAGGGGAATAAGAGCGGCAGTGAGTAGTAATCGGAGGAAAGTGTGCAAAAATATGGGGAGGTTGTTGTCTAATGAGTAGTAAAGAAGAAAGTTGTCTAACATTAGCCTCGGGTTTTTCCTTTGACTATGGTAATTTGTATGGAGCTGGTAAAGTAACGGCCAATGATGTAGAGGATTTAGCTGAAAAGCTGGCTGCTGCCCAAAAGGCTGTTGAAACCATGCGGGCTACAGGAGAAGTCCGAGGGCATTTGTCTAAAGATGGTACGCCGGAAAGAGTGTTATTTACCCAGCTGCCTTATGTGGCTGAAGGTAACTTAAACTCTCCGGCATCCATTGCCAGGTTAAAGGAATTTGGCAGTTCTCTAAAAAATACAGTCGATGCTGTAGTGACCTTTGGTATTGGCGGTTCTTACTTAGGGAATAAGGTCTTATTTGATGTTCATTGTGGTGAGTTTTGGAATGCGAAAAGCGTGAAGGAACGCAATGGCTATCCGAAACTATACTTTAATGGTAATAACATTGATGCGAGACGAACTGCAGATATGATAGAACAGCTGATTGCAGAAGCCCGTCTGAAAGCCCTTCATGGTCAGCCTAATACCTACAAAGTGGTCTTAGTGGTGATTTCAAAATCCGGCGGCACCCTAGATACGATGTCGACTTTCATGGTCATGTATGATGCTTTAAAACAACAAGAGCCATTACTGAATATTGAAGTGGTAGCGGTAACAGACCCTGCAAAAGATGAGAAGGCAACTTTATTGGGAAAATTAGCCCAGGAGCAAGGTTGGCCGACCTTTAGCGTTCCGGATGGCGTGGGCGGCAGATTTAGTATTTTCTCGGAAGTCGGTTTAGTGACTGCTGCATGCATCGGCATGGATATTGATGCATTCTTGGCCGGTGCACAAGCCATGGATCAGGCATGTCAGATTTCAGATATATACAAAAATCCGGCGAAACTAAATGCAGCTTTAAAGTTTATTGCTGCAGAAAAATACGGACGGGACATTGAAGTGTTCATGCCTTATGCAGATTATTTAAAATCAGTAGCAGAGTGGTATGTACAGCTGTTAGCTGAATCCTTAGGCAAACGTACCAGCCGCGAAGGAGCAGAAGTATTTTATGGTCGTACTCCTATTGTAGCTGTTGGAACAACGGATATGCATGCCCAGACGCAGCAGCATCAGGATGGTAAGAAAGATAAGGTGGTTCAGTTTGTTAAGGTGGCTAATTGGGAGCAGGATGCTGTGATTCCCGATGTTTTCCCTGCGGTCTCCAAGCTTTCTGAAATATCTTCTATCTATTTGAGTCAGGCTTTGGATGTAGCACGAGAGGCCAACGCAGAGGCTTTGATCAATGATGGACGTTTTAATGCCACGTTGATATTGCCTTCCTTGAATGCTTATCATTTAGGAGAATTGTTATATATGCTGGCATTATCTGTCGCTTATGAGGGGGAATTGGCCAATGTTGATGCCTTTGACCAACCGGGGGTAGAAGCATATAAACGTTTAATGGGACCTAGGTTAAAGGCTTTAAAAAAATAAAGAAGATATTTCCAAAAAAATCCTGTTACTTGTAACAGGATTTTTACTATTTTTGGAGAATTTTATTACTGAAAGGTAGGCGGTAGCTGTGGCGATTAAGATAGTGATTGCAGATGATCACGCCCTATTACGGCAAGGGATAATAAACGTGCTGAAATTAGAAGATGATTTTCAAGTAATTGGTGAAGCCTGTGATGGGGCAGAAGCGGTAGAAAAAGCCATTGCTTTAACTCCGGATATCCTTTTACTGGATATAAATATGCCCCGTATGAATGGTTTGGAAGTTATAACAAAAATTAATGAGCAAGAAAAAGGGATTAAAATCATTGTTTTAACGATGCATGATGATGAAAGTTATGTAATGGAAGTTATAAAATCCGGGGCTGTTGGGTATTTGCTAAAGGATATTGAACCGGGTATGTTAGTTGCAGCCATTCGTACGGTATACGCTGGCGAATCATATATTTATCCAACCCTGGCAAAACGAATCTTTAATGAGTTTAGTCGTACTCACCAGGATAAGGAAAAAGATAAGGTCTGTGAAGTGGTCAGGACGATCAGCCGTAGAGAAGAAGGCTTAACCTATAGGGAATACGAGGTATTGCAAGGGGTATGCCGGGGACTGAGTAATCAGGAACTTGCTAAAAGCTTATTCTTAAGCGAGAAGACGGTCAAGAATCATCTTACCAATATATTTCGCAAGATTAGCGTGAATGATCGCACCCAGGCCGTACTATATGCTATAAAGCATAAACTTGTAATCTTAGAGTAAATCACCTTTCGTAGCGTTTTGCATATCATATTCTATCCCATGATAAAGGGGGTAGGATCTTTTGTTCTTCTCCTATACAGCGAGTGTAATTTTGTTGTCCTTGGCTATGTATGGAATGTGGTATTGTATTCGCGATCTGTGGAAATGGTGGCTGGAGCCTCGTTTAGTGTCAGTACCAAGCTGTAGTTTCTTAATTGTGGTGAGAAATTTAGATTACAGAGTGGAAGATTTGCTGCGTTATTTGGCCCATGAGATCGAACGGGCAGAGGTGGATTGTGATATTGTCGTGGTGGATGTGAGTTCGGATGATTTTACTGCAATGATTTTAGAACGATTGGTTGGAGATATCCCGATTATGAAAGTGGTAATGTTTTCAGAAGAGATAAGACCAGTAAGTGATGCCATTGCCCTGTGCCGCGGCAGTGTAGTTCACGTTATGGATCTGGCACATCGCATGAGCATTGATGACTTTATGGTTGCCGTATGTGGTCTGTTGCGTCAAGATTATCAAGACGTCATGATCAAAAGAGCAGTGAGGTGAAGAGGGGATTCTCATTGTTTTCCATGTTTCAACACCAAAATATCATAGATAATCTCCACAAGCTTCTGAGCGATAGGCATGAGATTGGGATGAGAATTCGGAGACTGGGCGGTACAAGACATTGCTAGTTTGGCAGATTGCAAATGTTTTTTTACCGTAGCTGAGGACCAATATACAGGAATGTCTGTATCCCCAGTTAGCTTTACGATGGCTTGATATGAACTAAGATTATTTTCAGCCACACCCATTACGGCATGATAGTTAATGTATCCGGTACTGGTATCGCCAGCTATTTTGGGGATTCTTGTTTTCATGGGGCACAGGACAAGTCCGGGAGCAATAGGCAGTGGCTGCAAAATTCTCTGACCCGTGGCACGGAGCGTGTGCTGTCTTAAGGCTGTAAGATCCATAGCGCGGCTATGGGCTAAACGTCGCAGGACGGTACGAATGGAAGTGGCAGTAGAAGTATGTTTGCCGTCTGTCGTGATGATCGTAGTAGTGTCACCTTCCGAAGTATAGTGGGGAAGAATGGCAGCAATATGATTAAAAATAGGTAATTTTTTTAACATAGAGGACTCCTTATTATCGAACGTGTGTTCGATTTTTTATTTTTATAATAACAAAATTTAGGTAAAATAACAAGAGTTTTACTGCAACGTTTTTTTGTATAGACATCCCTATTATTTCACATACTTTAATAATATGAAGTGAATAAGGGGGGGAATCCGATTGCTAAATGAGCGGGCCGATCATGGAGAAAGCAGTTATAAATGCACCCGATGCGGCGGGGTATTTGGCTCACATGATGAGAACATTGTACGCTGCCCTTTTTGCGACATGGTGTGTGATGAAGTAAAATGTCGTGTAATTGAAAGTAATTATGAAGAATATTGATAAAAGTAAAAAAGAATACAAGGAAAATCATGGGGCGTGTCGAAAGGATAATCAAACAGATCCTTGGCCTGCAATGTAGCTTTTGGGAATTGTGTTGAAGGGTCTATTGTTAATTTTGGATAAGGAGTTGATGAATTATGGCTTATAACAAAACGGAAAATAAAGATGAAAGTGTAAAAGATGCTGGCTTAGAGCAGGTAATCATTTGGCTGCGTGAAGATTTAATTGGAGAATTGGAAGCGATTAATCAGTATCAGACTCATATCGACAGGATTGATAATGAGGAAGTTAGAGAACTGTTAGAGCATATTCGGGATGATGAAAAAGAGCATGTCGCAGAGATTACTCATCTCTTAGCCCGGATTGATGTCATTCAGCGGGAGAAATTTGCTGAGGATCACACCATGGCGCAAGAAGATCGAGTAGTAAGTGGATCTTCAAATGATGTGGATGAGAAAGTTGCAACCATTGGTAATCTATTCGGTAAAAA
>JBEQCC010000264.1:0-4859 GCA_041639455.1 Pelosinus sp.
CAAAAATCCCTCTTTATCCGCATCCAAAATGGCGACTAATGTAACCTCCGGCAAGTCTAATCCTTCTCGCAAAAGATTGATGCCGATGAGTACATCAAACACTCCTGCTCTTAAGTCACGAATAATCTCACCCCGTTCAATGGTCACAATATCAGAATGCAGATACCGTACGCGAATCCCCATTTCTTTTAAAAATTCCGTAAGATTTTCTGCCATTTTTTTTGTTAGGGTAGTAACCAGCACTCTCTCATTTACAGCAGCCCGTAATTTGATTTCACCAAGCAAGTCGTCCATTTGGCCCTTAATGGGACGTACTTCCACTTCAGGGTCGATGAGACCTGTAGGACGAATCACCTGCTGCGCGACTTGGCTGGCTTCCCCCAGCTCATAAGCACTCGGAGTAGCCGAAACATAGACAATCTGATTAATACGTTCTGTAAACTCTAAAAAGGTCAATGGCCTATTATCAAAAGCTGATGGCAGACGAAAGCCATTTTCGATTAAGGATGCTTTACGAGCCCGATCTCCTGCATACATGGCACGAAGCTGGGGCAGCATCACATGAGATTCGTCAATCACGATTAAAAAATCTTCAGGAAAATAATCAATTAAGGTATAAGGTGAATCCCCTGGATTTCGTCCCGTCAAATGTCTGGAATAATTTTCGATTCCCGAACAATATCCCATCTCCTGCATCATTTCCAGATCATACTTGGTACGCTGCTCCAATCGCTGGGCTTCTACCAGTTTTCCATTTGCCTTGAATGCCGCCAGCTGTACTTCCAATTCTGCCTCAATATCCGCTACGGATCGCAGCATATTTTCTCGTGACGTTACATAGTGAGATGCAGGATATATTGCAATATGTTTGCGCTCTGCCAAGATTTCTCCTGTAAGCGTGTCAATCTCTAAAATTCGTTCAATTTCATCACCAAATAATTCTACTCGTATGGCTCTTTCTCCATAGGCGGCGGGAAAAATTTCAACTACATCTCCTCGCACTCTGAATTTCCCACGAACAAAATTAATATCATTGCGTTCATACTGAATCGCCACTAACTTTCGCAAGATTTCATCTCGGTCTTTGGTTTGCCCTTGGCGGAGAGATAGCACGAGACCATGATATTCATCAGGAGATCCTAAACCATAAATACAAGATACGCTGGCTACAATAATCACATCACGGCGCTCAAATAAAGAACTGGTCGCAGAGTGACGCAATTTATCAATTTCATCATTGATAGAAGAATCCTTTTCAATATAAGTATCCGTATGAGCAATATACGCCTCTGGCTGATAATAATCATAATAACTTACAAAATATTCTACAGCATTATGAGGAAAGAATTCCTTGAATTCACTGGCAAGCTGAGCTGCCAATGTCTTATTATGAGCAATTACCAAGGTTGGCTTTTGCACTTCTTCAATCAATTTTGCAATGGTAAAAGTTTTTCCTGTCCCCGTCGCTCCCAGTAGGACCTGCGCCTTTTGCCCTGCTATAATACCATCTTTCAGCTTATGAATTGCAGTCGGCTGATCCCCCATTGGTACGAAAGGAGCTTCCACCTTAAAAGGAATTCCGCCTTCATGATATACCGTATTCAATTTAGGAACCGTTGCCATAAACATCACCAGTCTTTACAAGTATTCATTAGAACGTATGCACTGCAATTTTATCACAGTACATACGTTCGGTCAAACTTCTATGAAATCTATTGAATGTAGATCCATTATATAATAATTCTTTAATAATAAACATTACATTTTTTTGTTATTTTTTTCCCCATATCCCTTTTGCCTTTTCCCATAGCCAAAATTTATCTTCTGCTAATTGAACATAATATAATTCATTGCCCTCCGGCACTAAGATTACACCTAACATTTTATGATTTTGAGTAAATTTTACTTTTTTTTCGATCCTACGGTCGTCCCGGAGAATTTCTATTATAAATACAGGGGGAGCAAGATATAGGGCTTCTGCTAATTGCTCCTTAGTATCAATGGTCAGGTTATGCAGCCTTAGCAGAATATCGCCTGATTTTATCCCTGCCTTTTGCGCAGGAGTATCGACTACAGTATCTAAGACCATAAGACCTTTGGCAGGAGGTACATAACGTGGAACTCCCTCCAACTCCTGGCGGCTGTCGATCTGAATCAGCATCTCATGACCTAAGAACGATACCATCGCCGCTGCTGCCTGCAGCCATTTATAATGAACCGACAGCAGAGCGAGGGCAAGCAGCGCAATACTATAAAGTCCCAAATGCAAAGCGGATGTACGGCGGCGCATTTGCGGTGAACTGGCTACTGCAATGTCTGTATATCCTAAAGCAGCCACTACTGATACCATGGCATACATCCAAATATTTCCTTCCGGCAGTACTCCTTGGACTGGCAGCAAGGGCCACCAATCCGGCATACCTAGAACGCCTTCAGGTACTTTTAGTTCCGGTACTGCAACTGCCGACATTAACAAAAGAGGAAGGGGCCAAAAGTTTTGCAGATTAAAGGCACCGACTAATTGTCCATTTTTACGCTGTAAAATAATCGGCATACTGCCATAAATTCCACTAATCGCGATTAAGATGCTTTCTGTGATATGAAGAACTGCGACCAACACTAATACTTGGGATACGTCAACGTTGGGCCAGCCAAATAATACTTTAGATAAAGCTACCACGCCTCCAGCATAAGCAAAGCATAGAAATCGCATATTGACCATCATCAGCAGTATCGCTAGCGGCCAGACATACGCAAGGCCCAATTGATCTGCATTAAGGCCTACCAGCGTCAGCAGGAATGTTCCCACAATGCCGCCGATACTCCCCAGAGAAATGGCTAAGGCAATCTGCTGAGTCAAGGAAAAGCCGCATACACCAAACATACGCTGCTGGCTTTTCTGCAGCTTCCAATACTGAAAGCCAACTAAGGCAAGAATCATCCAAAATATAGGTTCAAAAAAAGCAGCTACCACACCACCCACAGAAAGCCGTATTAATTCCTGCCATGGGAACATAACTTCACCTCTAATCAAATTCTGATAACGAGAACAGTACGCATCCTAAAAAATTAAACATTTTGAACGCGAAGACTAAATATATACCTCTTCGCGTTCTTCATGTACCTTCGCGGTTCATCACTTTTTTATCCTTTAGAAAAAAGCGGCTAAGCAAAAGCCAGCCGCGAACCCTTAGTTTCCTATCTTTTCTTTTACAAAGTCAATGGCTTTGTCTAATTGTATATCTGACTTTGCATCCCTATCCATTTCCACTTTTATATCCGGCTCAATACCAATACCATTTATGGAGCGATCATTTGGTGTCAAGTATTTGGCAATGGTCAATTTAATGGCGCCGCTATCTAAGCGAAGCACGGTTTGTACTGACCCTTTACCATAAGTTTTCGTACCAATTAATGTTCCGGATGCTGTATCCTGGATTGCTCCAGACACAATCTCCGAGGCACTGGCACTGCCACCGTTAACTAACACAGCTACAGGATATTTAACCGCCTCTAAGGTAGAAGAATGAGTTTCACGATTCCCATCCCGGGTAACAACGGAAACAACTGGCCCTTTGGGCACAAATTTATTGGCAACCTTAACACTTTCCTCCAATAAACCACCTGGGTTATCCCGAAGATCGAGAATAATGCCCTTCATGCCTTCTGCTTCCAACTCTTTATATTTTTGAGCAAAATCATTACCTGTATTGTCATTAAACATGGATATTCGGATATATCCAATCTTATCGGGAAGCATTTTACCGGCTACGGTTTTAATTTGGATATTAGACCGGGTCAAAGTAATCTCTTTTGTAGGTTCACTTTCATGACGAACGGCTAAAATAACAGTAGTCCCTTCAGGACCGCGAATTGTATTAACGGCTTCATCTAAGGCCATATCTTTCGTATCTTTACCATTAATTTGAAGTATTTGATCTCCGCTTTTGATTCCAGCTTTATCACTGGGCGTACCTTCAATCGGCGAAACAACCGTCAAGGTCTTATCTTTTACTCCCAAAACCATACCCACGCCGCCAAAGGAACCTTCTGTCTCTACCGAAAATTCCTTATACATCTTGGCATCCATATAAACAGAATGGGGATCTCCTAAAGAGCTGACCATTCCCTTGACAGCCCCAGCTACCAAGACCTCTGTATCCACTGGCT
Source organism: Pelosinus sp. (assembly GCA_041639455.1). GTDB lineage: Bacteria > Bacillota > Negativicutes > DSM-13327 > DSM-13327 > Pelosinus. Next base: position 4,171 of record JBEQCC010000264.1, read on the forward strand.
CTACATAGCGGGCTTTCACAACCTGCAAGGCCCTGAAAAACTTTAAGGTACCTACAACATCAGAAGAATTTCCTCTTAACAGATATAAAAATCCGCCAGCAGTTACCATGAAAGTAAAAACTACTAATAAAATGGCCGATACTATAATCTTACGACGACTCATCTATACACCCCAATTTCAAATTTCGCTACTTTCTTCGCTTCAAAAACACACATAATTAAATATATGTAGAAAATCCATGAAATATTCCATAAGGGCACCCACCCGGGTACCCTTATGTGATACTATTTACATTTACGGCAAATAATCCATCGGGTCAGTAGGTGAACCATTCTTACGGACTTCAAAATGCGCATGAGGTCCGGTGGAATAACCTGTTGATCCCACGCGGGCAACCTCTTCTCCTTTACGCACTCTTTGCCCTTCTACTACGAGCAACTCCGAATTATGTGCATATAACGTAGAAATACCATTTCCATGTTCAATGAGCACGGCTTTACCATAACCACCCATCCAATCTGCATAAATAACCACTCCACTGTCAGCAGCTCGTACGGAATCCCCATAGTCAGCTCCGACATCAATACCACTGTGATAACGGGATGTACCAGAAATCGGATGAATACGCCAGCCATAGGGTGAAGTAACTTCCGTAACATCCGTGGACCACATCATAGTCCCTGTACCG
>JBEQCC010000265.1:0-4826 GCA_041639455.1 Pelosinus sp.
CATTTATCAATAAAGGTTCACAGGATGGGACGATAATGGATGCCTATCCTCGTCATTTGCTGCCTTATGAACAATTTGATGGTGTTGAGGTAAGATCTAGAATGGAACTTACTACAGCACCTCGAACCGATAATTATTTTGAAGCTGTGATTATTCCGAAAGGAACGGGCGGAAGCGTTATTGTTACGGTTACATTTACGGCGAAGACAGGTACTATTGAAGATGCCTTGCAAAATTTATATGATTTGTCTGTAGATATGCCAATTGATATTGTATATCAGATTGTAGCTCGTACCCCATGGTATATTCATAAGGCACGTATGATTATGACTTGTGATGAAATCAATAGGGCTATGCAGGCAAAAGGTACTGCGAAATGGGAGGGCTAGTAATGGCAGAACTTGAACTCAGGCCAGTAGGTACACGTATTTTAACAGATAAAGACAATATTGTAGATATGATTGAAAAGTATACCAAAGAGGATATAGGACCGGATGATGTAGTATCCGTAGCTGAGAGCGTCGTTGCTATTACCCAGGGACGTGTAGCAAGACCCGAAGATTTTAAAGTGTGTTTTTTAGCGAAGATTTTATGTCGCTTTGTACCTCAAAAAGGCAGTTTATCCAGTGTGTACGGTATGCAGTCATTAATGGACGCAGAAGGTAAGTGGCGCGTTTTATTTGCCATGATTATAGGAATGTTTGCCAAAATTGTGGGGAAGAATGGTGTTTTTTATGAACTAGCAGGTTCACATGCTGCGCTAGTTGATGATGTTACGGGCACAATGCCGCCCTTTGATAAATGTCTGGTATACGGACCTTTGGAGGCAAATAGCGTAGCAGAGGAAATTAAGCGAAGATTAGGCTGTTATGGTGCAGCAGTGGCAGATGTAAATGATTTAAAACGAGCATTGGTAGTAGGTGCTTCAGCAGGTCTTGATCCTAAGAAGTTGGCACATATTTTAATTGATAATCCTTTCGGTAACGCTTCCCAAAGGACACCGATTGTTATTATTAAAAATTATGCAGCAGTAGAGAGAAGGACAGAAAATCTTCTTTCTGTTGAGTAATTGATTAACAAAGAGGATAGAATACAGCTATCCTCTTTGTTATTTTTGCTGTAAAATTAAATAAAGTGATAGGTCAAAAATGTATGGAATTTGTGTTGGAGGAATGACATGGCTAATATTGGTATTACGACAACCGTACCTGTGGAGATTATTTTAGCAGCCGAACATGTACCGGTGGACTTAAATAATGTATTTATTACTGATAAAGAAGCCAATCGATTAGTAGAAGGAGCCGAAGATGCAGGTTACCCTCGTAATATATGCGGCTGGATTAAAGGTTTATATTCTGTGGTTGTAGAGAGGGGAAATATAGATACAGTACTTGCAGTTACCCAAGGCGATTGCAGTAATACTCATGCCTTAATGGAAACCTTGCAATTGGCAGGTGTAGAGACCATTCCCTTTGCGTATCCTTTTGATCGGGATTATGATCTTTTGAAATTGCAGATGGATAAATTAATTACAGCTTTGAAAACGGACTGGGAGCAGGTTATGGCTGTAAAAAAACGTTTAGATAGAGTCAGAAGTAAAATTGCTGAAATGGATCGCCTTACCTGGCAGGAAAATTTGGTTAGCGGCTGGGATAACCACTTATTTCAAGTGAGCTGCAGTGATTTTAATGGAAATGTGAACGAATTTGAGCAGGATATTGATCAGTTTTTACTAAAAACAAAATCTGCAAATGAATTTACAGAAGATATCCGTTTAGGATATATTGGTGTTCCTCCTATTTTTAATGATTTATATGGTCATTTTGAAAAGATGGGAGCAAGGGTTGTCTTCAATGAAGTACAGCGGCAGTTTGCTATGCCTTATCAGGTAGAGGATTTAGTGGAGCAATATAGACTGTATACCTATCCTTATGGTGTATTTCAGAGAATTGAAGATATTAAGGGAGAAATTGAAAAGCGTAATTTAGATGGTATTGTGCATTATGTTCAAAGTTTCTGTTTTAGGCAGATAGAAGATATGATTTTTAGGGAAAAATTAGATATACCCATACTAACCATCGAAGGAGATAAGCCGGGTAAGCTTGATGCCAGAACGAAACTTCGAATGGATAGCTTTTTGGAAATGCTGCGATGAGGTGAAAAATGTGTTTTGTGGTATCGATTTAGGCAGTCGTAGTGTAAAATTAGTTGTAATGGATCAAGAAGGTGTTAATCGTTCTGAAATTTTTGAAACTGTACAGTTTTACCGAAATTATGGACAGCCTGGGGAAAATGGATTAATTGTTGACTTTGCCTCTGTGGGTGTAGGAGAAATTAATAGAGTGGTTGCTACCGGGTATGGGCGTAATACCATCAATATTGTAGGAGCTACTGTCATTGCAGAATTAAAAGCACACGTTATAGGAGCCATGTGGCAGACGGGACTTACTAATTTTACATTATTGGATTTAGGTGGACAGGATAGTAAAGTTATCAAAGTGCGTAAAGGTAAAATGGTGGATTTTGCGACAAATGATAAATGCGCTGCCAGCACAGGGCGATATTTAGAGAATATGGCAACAGTACTTGGGATTAGTTTAGCAGATCTTAGCAGTTACAAAGAAAATCCTGTAGAGCTATCCGCAACTTGTGCTATATTTGGAGAGTCTGAACTTATTGGACGTATTGTGGAAGGTTATAGCGTTCCACAATTGGCAGCTGGCGTTAATTATACTATTTTCAAGAGAATCAAGCCAATGCTTCATTCTCTTGCCAGTGAAGTGATTGTCTTTACAGGAGGCGTGGCTTTAGGAAAAGCCATTGGACAAACCATCTCCTCTGAACTTGGAGTAGAGGTTGTTGTGCCAAAATATCCTCAGCTCAATGGAGCAATCGGCTGTGGGGTTTATTCCTGGGAAAAGAGGGGATAATATGTTCTTGGGGCTTGATGTTGGTGGGACATTTACAGATGGTGTGGTTGCAGCAGATGGGAAAATAGTCAGTATGGTTAAGACTCCTACTACTAAGGGGAATCTATTGCAATGTATTTTGACAGTAGTAGATAAGATGGTGGAGGATACTGGCAGTAAGGTGTTCGAACGAATCTCATTATCCACAACAATTGTAACCAATGCAATTGTGGAAGGTAATATTGATCAAGTCGGTTTATGTATTATGCCGGGACCGGGGATGAACCTAAATGATATCCTGCCAATCGCACCTTATATCTTATCTGGTTATATTGACCATCGCGGTCGTGAAATGGCTCACCCTAATAAAGAGGAAGTGCTGAGTGCCTGTCGTCATTTTTCTTCTTGTGATGTATTTGTTGTTTCTGGGAAATTTGCTGTTCGTAATCCCTGCTTTGAATCATTAGTGACGGATTGGATACAAGAGCAAGCTAGCCCTATGCATATTAGTACAGGAGGAAAAGTTTCAGGTTCGCTTAATTTCTTAAGGCGTACCAATTCGGCTTATTATAATGGAGCTGTATGGCGGCATTTTAATGCTTTTGCTACGGCGGTAGAAGAAGCATTAAATATGCGTGGGATTTATAGTCCTGTTTTTGTGTTAAAAGCAGACGGAGGCACACTGCCGTTATCAGTAGCCAGAAACTATCCTGTAGAGGCTATTTTTACTGGACCTGCAGCCAGTTCCATCGGTATTATGGGTATGAATGGGGAGGCTCCTGTTTCAGGTATCTCTCTTGATATTGGCGGTACTACGACGGATATTGCATTGTGGCAAAAAGGAAGGCCTGTCTCAGCAAAAGAAGGGGCAACTGTTGCTGGACATAGAACTGGAGTTCAAGGTTTTCGCCTTAAGTCTGTCGGAATCGGCGGTGACAGTTTGGTTTTCTGGGAGAATCATGAATTGAAGGCAGGACCAATGCGTCATGGTCCTGCTATGGCGGCAGGAGGTTCTAAACCTACTGTGACTGATGCTATGGTAGCGGCAGGATTTATTGATTTTGGTGATCATGCTTTAGCAGTAGAGGCAATGAGGATGCTTGCTTTACAAGGACAAAGCCCAAAGGAGATGGCGAGCCAAGTAGTCGATAAGGCAGTAACTGGTATTTGCCAGTCCATAACCGATTTGTTGGACGAACAAGCTGCAGAACCTTTATATCATGTAGAAGAAATTGTTTCTGAAACAAAATTTGTAGCAGAAAATATTATTGGTGTAGGCGGAGGTGCAGCAGGACTCGTGCCCCTGGTTGCGAAAAAGTTGGGAATTAGCTATACACTTCCTGAGAATGGGAAGGTTGCTAATGCCTTTGGTGCAGCGGTAGCAAGACCAACTCTTGCTATTACTTTTCGTGCTGATACTGCAGAAGGATATTATACTATCCCAGAATTAGGACTCAAGAGTAGACTGCCTCGAGGGAAATTTTCATTACAAAATGCTTATGAGTTAGCAGAAAGGCATTTGGCAGAGTTAGCCCAGAAAAATGGTATTTTTATTGGTGAAACCCAAATTATACAATCAGAGGAATTTAATATGGTTCGTGGCTTTACTACAGTGGGAAAAATTATGACCTGCCGATTGCAGGTAAAACCTGGTGTGCTGCAGTATGGCAAGGAGGAGTTATGTTGAATTCTCAAAAGTTAGGACTGGTATTTTTTCCAGCCTTTGATTGGGCGATTAGCCCAACTCATCCTGAGCGGGAGGAACGTTTGTTATATACCCGTGATCAGATTGTTGAAGAGGGGCTGTTAGATATGCCGGCGATACGGGAATATAAGCCTAAAATCGCCAAGATTCAGGATGTTGAGAGGGTACATATTGGGATGCCGGATATAGCATCATTAATTACGGATGCTCAT
>JBEQCC010000266.1:0-1973 GCA_041639455.1 Pelosinus sp.
CCATCCTCTCGTTTAAAAGACTACTATTGTTCAGTCCTTCCCGAAAAAAACTTTCGGTACTATGACCTCTGCTGACTTCTTGCAATTGAGCCATACATCACTATATGGGTTCTTCGGGTGTCATGGGGGTGCCGATGTCCTTCGAAGCCTTGCAAGATCTCCCCCGTTAAGAACGATAACCTTTCCCTCATATATCTGCTACATTTACACCACAGGGTTCGGGCAGTATTGGACTTTGTTTTGTTCAGCAAACTCGTCCGCCCTGTATATGCCTTATATGTAGTTTCTGTTCGTCAGACCAAGGGTTTACTTTAGGCTTACTTCAGATTCCGCCTCGCGGCGGACACCCTTGCCCTCTGCTAACAGTTCCTACTGCCAAGCCTGTAGTGGACTTTCACCACCAAGTTATCGCCCATTCAGGGCAAACTAAAAAAAGGTAGAGGCTTTCCCTCTACCTTTAAATCCTTTAATATTTTTTGATTGAACTGATTATTCCTTATGCAACAAATAATCATAAGCCATCAAAGCAGCTTTAGCGCCATCTCCTGCGGCGATTACGATTTGTTTATCAGGACCATCTGTAATATCTCCAGCTGCATACACTCCTGGAATATTGGTTCTAGAACGGCAATCGACCATCAGTTCTTTTCTTTTATTCATCCTAACGATATCTTCTACATACTCAGAATTGGGCTCTAAGCCAATTTCTACAAAAACCCCATCGATAGCCAGATCTTGAAGTTTTCCTGTCATAATCTCACGGATCGTAATCTTTTCCACTACCTCATTACCATAAATTCCTTTTGATTCATAACCGATCTTTTCAATAATATTGGTAGCAAGTTTCATTTTTTCAAGGATAATGGGATCAGCAATGTAATGATCATTTCGTACTACTAAGTATACGGTATGTGCAATTTTGCTAAGCTCGAAAGCCGCTTGAACTGCTGAGTTGCCACCACCTATGACGGCTACCGCTTTATTGTCAAAAAAGGGACCATCACAAGTGGCACAATAGCTAACCCCCCGCCCAATAAACTCTTTCTCTCCTGGTATGTCTAGCCCCCTAGGCCTTTTACCTGTGGCTAGGATCACAGTTTTACTTTGATATTCCTTCTCTTCTGTCTTAATCAAAAATGTACCATCTTGATTCACTACAAAGCCATTTACTTCCTCGTATTGAATGGTAACGGCAAAACGTTTTACCTGTTCTTCAAATTTTCCCATTAGTTCTGGACCACTAATAAATTGATAACCCATATAATTTTCTATTTCTTTTGTCCACATGAGTTGTCCGCCCAATTCTTTTGTCAGTAGCAGCGTATTCATTTTTTTGCGAGCTGCATACACTGCGGCAGTCAGTCCTGCGGGTCCACCGCCTATAATAATCAAATCATACATACATTTTCATCCTTTACATTTTTTTCACTTTACAAAATGCAAATATAATAATAAAATTTTGTAAAATGTTATTATTATTCTCTTATCTAAATAATAACATAAACAGGAAGTGAGGTCTTCATTATTATGATAACACCAGAAGATATTTCTAGAATTAATGAGTTAGGGCGAAAGCAAAAAGCAGGAACATTAACAGAAGAAGAGGTAGTGGAACAAGCCAAGTTGCGACGTTTGTATATCGATACGATTAAGGGTCATGTAAAAAACCATTGTGATGCGCAGCAAGCCGCTAACCATGCCCACGGATGTTCTTGTGGCTGTGACCATAAACACTAGTTTCTAGTTTACAGAACAAAAAAAATGCCGAAAGCTGCTATCAGCCTTCGGCATTTTTTATTAGTTCTTCCTTTTAAAAGTTCTACAATCTGTATCATCTGTTTTGGCAGCATTTGCTCCAAATACATCAATTTGGGATGCATTGCAGACATTGCTACCTTGCCAGTAACTACAGTTATTCACAAAGCACTCTACCTCAGGTGTAACTTGAGTACCATCCAAAAAGGCCGCAGATA
>JBEQCC010000266.1:1983-4818 GCA_041639455.1 Pelosinus sp.
CTGCAATTTAAAGAAAAATAAAATAATTACTAGTCTCGACTATGAAAATAAGTCCGAAGTCACTATATTCAATATTGGCATTATGCAGTGCTCCTATCATGTCCCCCATCGTCTTGCGATCATGAAATGATTTACATTGCGTGTCTTTTACTTGTTCTGACTTTCCAGTTGCTTCTTCATTATAAATGCTAATTTTAGCTGCCATGCATTGATCACCAGGCATATAATGACTGCATTGATCCACTGTACACTTTACTATGGGATTCGACATAAAATCACTCCTTATACAATTTCTTCTGATTCTAGTATTTTTACAACAACATTGTAAGAAGACAATCTACTTATTTATTTCTGTTTATTAGTATCTTACCATGCTCATTTTTTTATCCGTCGAATTCATTTTTCAATAAAATGGATTGCTAAATATAAATCAATTGCAGAGCAAATCTTGCATCATAACCACATTCAGCGCAATACAAAATATGGATGCATTGATTTTCTATATCGCTTTCCATATAAGGACTATAGGGTCCTACATAATTTTGCAGCGATCCACCATCTAGTAAAATTTCTCCGCAAATAGGACACTGATTTTTAATCACGTCTAAGCCATTGCAAGCAGGACAAAGTTTATCCATTGTAAGACCTCACTCACTTTTTGCGTAGTATCCCTCATTAATAAGCTCTACTAGTACATTTGTAAACTTTTAACCGATCTAAGCATATGATAAAACAAAATCACTCTACGTAAGAGGTGACAAAAATGCTGGTCATAGCTCACAATATGCTAGAAATTTTCACAATTATACTTGGAGTTATTATCTCCTTTATTGCTTGGCATGGTATCAGCAAAAATGCAAATCATTATAGTTATTTAAAAGGAAAAGCAATCAGTTTTTTCATATTATGCGCCAGCATCCTAGATTTATTGCAGTTGATTTCTTATTCCGCAAATAATCCGGCTGATACGAGTTGGATTATTTATTGGATGATTGCTTGTATCTTGTGGGCTTGTGCTCTCTTATACACCATACGTCTTACGCTAAAAACTCCCCAGCCTACTGACACATTCTTGTTTTACACTGCAAGTTTATTGCTAATAGGATTACTTACAGGGCTGCTTACTAATTTTAACTTTACTTTCGACAAATTTGATACGTTGCCATCATTTCTCCATATCGACAATACAAATCATCCATTAGTTATTTCTACCTTATTGATAGCTATTAGTATTCATAGTATTTCACTTATTATTCTGCGCCGTAACTTCTCCCAATATATAACAGGTGATTATATCCAAATCGCTTTATTTTTTAGTATTCTGTCTAATCTAGCCTACCTTTCAGATGTTTCTATTCAAACTAATGTATTCGCTCACCTTTTTAAATGTTTTGCCTATTATTTTGTTCTGCGAGCTGTGTTCAAATTTGTTATCAAACATCCTTATGAACAATTGCTCCTATTTAAAGAACAATTAGAACAATTGGCTGTTAATAATGCCGAATTATATAAAAAATCAGAACAGCAGCGAAATTTACTGGAAGATACGTTATCAAAAATCGGCACTATTATTTCTTCACAACTCAATGTAAAAGATACTCTTGATGCAATCGCTGATATGGTGACTGATTTAATGCACTCTCGGCAAAGTTTAATCGGTCTATTATGTGCCAATCAAACTCATATTCAAGTAGTCGCGACCCACGGAATCAATACACCACCAGCTGTTATTCCACTAAATCATTGTTTACGCGGGCAGGTGATAGCACAGAATATAGCTCTTTCTATTAATGATCTATCCCAGCATCCTGATATACAAAAACCGCAACTCATATTTTCCAGCATCCAATCCATGATTTGTGCACCTTTAATTCATGATGGTGAAGTCATTGGGATTATCGAAGCTTATTCTTCTGATCTTAATGCTTTTAATGAAAGCGATCTTCGATTTTTAACAGCTTTGGGTCGTCATGCGGGTACAGCCATCGCCAGCGCTATGCTTTTTGAAAAAACGAAGCTCCATCTTGAAGAAGAAAAATTTTTATCAGAAATATCTCAGACTACTTCTACAACTATTGATACAAATACAATCATTGAGCATTGTACTTCTCATGTGATGAAAGCACTCAATGCTGACGTAGCCGTCGGTATGCTTATTGATGCTGACAAAAAGAACTTCACTATTATCTCTTCAATTAATTTCAATTACAAGCTGGTAAAAATGAATCTCAACTCTTATCCTGCATTGGCATCTTTACTCGCAACCTTTAGACCCTGCATTACAGCCGCAAATACCTTTGCTCCTTTCGCTGAACTGTATGACCAAAATGCATCTAGGTATATGATGGTTTTGCCAATTGCTGTAGAACAAAATCTTCTGGGGTTAATACTCTTAGGGTGGCAGCATTTCATTGCCCCTGAGCGTTTAAATCGTATATCCTTTGCATTTTTAATGTCCCAACAAATTGCTCTTGGTTTGGAAAAAGCTCATTTATATAACCAAATAAAATTGATGGCTCTTTCTGACAGCCTCACAGGTCTAGCAAACCGACGAAATTTTGATATGTTTCTGACCATTGAGCTAAAACGTGCAGCTTCCTTAAAACGTCCATTAAGTTTAATTATGTTGGATCTAGATAAGTTTAAACGCTATAACGATTCTTTTGGGCATCTTACAGGTGACAAATTATTAAGTCAACTTGGCCAAATCCTCCAATATAATGTACGCAATATTGATTTGCCAGCACGTTATGGAGGCGAAGAGTTTAGCATTATTTTACCTGAATGCAGTAGTAATGAAGCAAAATTCCTTGGCGAAAAATTACGTGAAATCAT